>JAJZGE010000183.1 GCA_021798675.1 Pseudomonadota bacterium
GGTCGCGCCGATGCACGGCCCCAGCCACGCCAGCAGCTGTTCGCGCGGCGCGCGCAGCTGTGTCACGGTGGCCTCCAGCACGCCGCCGGCGAGTCCGCGCCAGCCCGCGTGGGCGGCGCCGATCTCGCTGCCGTCGGCGGCGCAGAACAGCACCGGCAGGCAGTCGGCCGTGAGTATCGCCAGCACCGTGCCAGGCAGATGCGACACCGCCGCATCCGCCTGCGGCTCGACTGCGCTGGGCAGCGGTCCCAGCTCGGCCACGGTATGGCCATGCACCTGCTGCAGCCAGCGCGGCGCCGCCGGCAAACCCAGCGCCTGCTGCAACGCGCTGCGGTTGGCGTTCACGGCGTCCGCAGCATCGCCGCTGCGCAGGCCCAGGTTGAAGCGCCCGAACGGTGGCAGCGAGATGCCTGGGCCGAGGCGCGTGGTCACCGCAGCACGCACCGGCGCAGGTGCCGGCCAGTCGGGAAGAATCCAGCTGTCAGTCATGGGCGGAAACAGGGCAGGGGCAACGCGGGAAGCATCGCATACCGCCCGCGCGCCATGGCCCGGCACTCAGTAATCGTTGGCACCGTGCTGGAGCAGGTCCGCGCGCAGCTCCTCGATCAGCGCCTGCTGGTCGGCCGGCCGCTCGGCGCTGAACGAAAGCGGCTCGCCGCTGACCGGGTGCACGAATGACAGCTTCTCCGCGTGCAGCGCCTGCCGGCGGAAGCTGCGCATCACCGCGATCAGCTCCGGCGTGGCGCCCTTGGGCAATTTCAGGCCGCCGCCGTACAGCGGGTCGCCGAGCAGCGGATGGTTGATGTGCGCCATGTGCACACGAATCTGATGGGTGCGACCGGTTTCCAGCTGACACTGCACCAGGCTGTGCGCGCGAAAGCGCTCACGCAGCCGGTAGTGGGTCACCGCGTGCTTGCCGTCCTCCTCGTCGCGCACGGCCTGGCGCAGGCGATCACCCAGGTGGCGGCCGATCGGCGCATCCACCGTGCCGCCGGAGACCAGCGTGCCCAGCACCACCGCCTCGTAGTGCCGCTCCACCTCGTGCCGCGACAGCATGTCCACCAGCGCGGTGACAGCAGGCACCGAGCGGGCCACCACCATCAGGCCGGAGGTGTCCTTGTCCAGCCGATGCACGATACCCGCGCGCGGCAGCTCGGCCAGCTGCGGATCATGGTGCAGCAAGGCATTGAGCAAGGTTCCGGCCGGATTCCCCGCGCCCGGATGCACCACCAGCCCGGCCGGCTTGTCCAGCACCAGCAGGTGCTCGTCCTGGTGCACGATGTGCAGCGCGATCGCCTCCGGCGCGCTGGTCACCTCCGCGGCCAGCTCGACCTGCAGCCGCACCTGCTCGCCCCCGCGCAGCAGCTGGCGCGGCGTAGCGGTCGCGCCGTCCAGCGTCACCGCACCGGACTTGATCCAGCCGCTGAGCCGCGAGCGCGAATAATCGGGGAACATCTCGGCCAAAGCCTGGTCGAATCTGCGTCCTGCTGCGTGCAGCGGCACCCATGCCTCATGCTGGATCAGGGTCATGCCAGGCTCCGCGGGCGGCAGCCGGTTTCGGCTATCATGCCTTTTCGATCAAACATCTGAATTCTTTTCCCATGCGCGTAATCAAGCTGTCGATGTTTCCAATGCCCGTGCTGAGAGTGCTGGCGGTGCTGGCGCTGCTCATGTCGATGAGCGCCTGCTCGATCTTCGGTTCGAAGCGCTCGACCGACGACAACCTGCCGGTGGCAGCGCTGTACGCCAAGGCGCACACCTCACTGGAAAACAGCGACTACGCCGCCGCCACGCGCTCGTACCAGCGCCTGATCGCGCGCTTCCCGTCCGGCCCCTACAACGAGCAGGCCCAGCTCGACATGGCCTACTCGCAGTACAAGGACAACCAGCCGGATGATGCGCTCTCCACGGTGAACCGCTTCATCAAGACGTATCCGGCCAACAAGCATGTGGATTATGCCTACTACCTGCGCGGTCTGATCAATTTCGATCGCACCAGCGGCGTGCTCGAGCGCTTCATGAAGCGCGACGGCGCGCAGACCCGACGCGATCAGGGCTACAACCTGCAGGCCTTCGACGACTTTGCCGAGCTGTCACGGCGCTTCCCCGACAGCGCGTACACCGCCGACGCCCGCCAGCGCATGATCTACCTGCGCAACATTCTGGCGCAGTATGAAATCAACGTGGCCGAGTTCTATCTGCACAACAAGGCATACATCGCTTCGGCCGATCGCGCGCAGTATGTGATCGAGCATTACCAGCAGGCGCCGCAGACCGGCGATGCGCTGGCCATCCTCACCCGCAGCTATCTGGCGCTGGATCACAAGGGGCTGGCCGCCCAGACCCGCCAGGTGCTGGCGCTGAACTACCCCAACCACCCGTATCTGACCGACCCCAAGTGGCCGCACGCGCCCTCCACACTGCGCAAGCTGATCCCCTTCTCGGGCCATCATTGATCGGCAAGGTGCGCTGAAACAGAAAAGCCGGCGAGCGAGCGCCGGCTTTTTTTGTGGGACTTCAGTGGCGGGAGCGACTTCAGTCCCGCCGATTCCGATTCCCCGGGTCGCGCTCAGCGCCACCCGGAGGTGATCGGGTAGCGGCGCTCGCGGCCGAAGGCGCGGGTGGTCACGCGCGGCCCGGGGGCCGACTGCCGCCGCTTGAACTCGTTCAGCAACACCAGCCGCACCACCTTGCGCACGGTGTCCGCGCTGAAGCCCTGGGCGGCGATGTCCGCCTGCGACTGCTCGGCTTCGATGAAGCGTTCGAGGATCGCATCCAGCTCGTCGTAGGCGGGCAGCGAATCCTGATCGGTCTGGTTCTCGCGCAGTTCGGCCGAGGGCGGCCGTTCGATCACGGCGGCGGGAATCGCCTCGCCCTCGCCCACCCGATTGCGCCAGCGCGCCAGCCGGTATACCGCGGTCTTGTACACATCCTTCAGCGGCGCGTAGGCGCCGCACATGTCGCCGTACAGGGTGGCGTAGCCGACCGCCATCTCGCTCTTGTTGCCGGTGGCCAGCAGCAGCTTGCCGTGCTTGTTGGACAGCGCCATCAGCATCACGCCGCGGGTGCGCGACTGCAGGTTTTCCTCGGTGGTGTCGGCGCCCTTGCCGCCGAACGCGGGGGTCAGGGCGGACACGAACGACTGGTACGTGGCCTCGATGTCGATCACGTGATAGTCCACGCCGAGCTTTTCGGCCTGCTCGCGCGCGCCGTCCAGCGACAGCTGCGAGGTGTAGCGCGTGGGCATCATCACCGCGGTGACGCACTCGGCGCCCAGCGCATCCACCGCCAGCGCCAGCGTCAGCGCCGAATCGATGCCGCCGGACAGCCCCAGCAGCACACCGGGAAAACCGTTCTTGTGGATGTAGTCGCGGATGCCGCGCACCAGCGCGGCGTACAGCGTGGCCGTGGGCGCGGCATCGGCGGCCACCGGCCAGTCCTGCGCGCGCAGCCGCCGCGTGGCCGGATCGAATTCCGCCCACAGCAGCGTATCGACGAACGCCGGCGCGCGTGCGGCGATCGCGCCGTCGCCGTCGACCAGCAGCGCGGCACCGTCATACACCACCTCGTCCTGGCCACCGACCAGATTGAGATAGGCGATCGCGCAACCGGTTTCGCGCGCCCGCGCCACCAGCACGGCCTCGCGCTCGGCCTGCTTGGCGTCATCCCAGGGCGAGGCGTTGATCACCAGCAGCAGCTCCGCCCCGGCCGCCGCGGCACGCGCGGCCGGCTCCGGCTGCCACACGTCCTCGCAGATCAGCAGGCCGATACACACACCCTCGACCACGGCAGTGACGCTCGCGTGTCCCGGCCGGAAATAGCGCTTGTCGTCGAACACGCCGTAGTTGGGCAGCGCCTGCTTGTGCGCGGTGACCTCGATGCGACCCGCACGCAACAGGCTGGCCGCGTTGTAGACCTCGCCTTCGCTGTGCGGGTGGCCGACCAGCGCGGCGATGCCGTCGACCGTCGAGGCCAGTGCCGCCAACTCACGCTCGCAGGCCGCCAGGAAGCTGGGGCGCAGCAGCAGATCCTCCGGCGGATAGCCGCTCAGGGTCAGCTCGGGAAAGGCCACCAGCTGGGCGTCGCCGGCGCGCGCACGCGCGATCAGCGCGGCCGCCTTCGCGGCATTCGCTGCCACCGCGCCGACCGGAAAATCGAACTGGGCCAGCGCCAGACGCAGCTTTGCCATGACATCCTGCTCCGTAAATGATGAAGGCCGCGACGTATCGCGGCCTTCATCATTTTAGCGCGCGGCGGCTGACTTACTTCATCAGGCGCGCGAGCGTCTTGCCGAGATCCGCGGGCGACTTCACCGTGGTGACACCGGCCTTCTCCAGCGCGGCGAACTTCGCCGCGGCGGTGCCCTTGCCGCCGGAGATGATCGCGCCGGCATGGCCCATGCGCTTGCCGGCCGGAGCCGAGGCGCCGGCGATGAACGACACCACCGGCTTGGTCACGTACTCGCCGATGAACTCGGCGGCGTCTTCCTCGGCGCTGCCGCCGATCTCGCCGACCATGATGATGCCCTCGGTCTGCGGATCGTCCTGAAACAGCTTGAGGCAGTCGATGAAGCTGAGCCCGTTGATCGGGTCGCCGCCGATGCCGATGCAGGTGGACTGGCCGAGGCCCTCGTTGGTGGTCTGGAACACCGCCTCGTAGGTCAGCGTGCCGGAACGCGACACGATGCCGACCTTGCCCGGCTGATGGATGTGGCCCGGCATGATGCCGATCTTGCATTCGCCCGGGGTGATGATGCCGGGGCAGTTCGGCCCGATCAGCACGATCTCCGGATGCTGCTGCAGCACGTTCTTGACGCGCAGCATGTCCAGCACCGGAATGCCCTCGGTGATCGCCACGATCACGCGGATGCCGGCGTCGATCGCCTCCAGGATGGAATCGGCCGCGAACGGCGGCGGCACGAAGATCACCGACGCGTCGGCGCCGGTTTCCAGCACCGCCTCATCGACCGAATTGAAAACCGGCAGGCCGATATGCTCGCTGCCGCCCTTGCCCGGGGTGACGCCGCCGACCACCTTGGTGCCGTAGTCGATCGCCTGTTCGGCGTGGAAGGTGCCCTGCTGGCCGGTGAAGCCCTGCACGATCACCTTGGTGTTCTTGTTGACCAGAACGCTCATTCGTTTGCTCCTCAGCCCTTGGCCGCAGCCACGGCTTTGCGCGCCGCGTCGTTGAGATCGTCGGCCGGCGTGATCGCCAGACCGGAGTTGGCGAGCAGCTCGCGGCCCTTCTCGACATTGGTGCCCTGCA
>JAJZGE010000184.1 GCA_021798675.1 Pseudomonadota bacterium
ACCAGCACGGCGAGTATCAGCAAGCGCGCCGGCTCGTGCACCAGCCGGTCCAGCGCCATCACTTCGCCGATGCGCGATGGCGCGCTCATGCTTCGCCCGCTGCTTCGCGAAATTGCAGCAGCCGCGCGCGCAACGACCGGAAACGGCGATGGTCGCTCACCCCGCGCCCGATCAGCAGCAGCGCCGTCAACGGGAACAGCAGGGCCAGCAAGGCCATCGGCGGATTCGCGATTGCCTCGGCGGTACCGATCACCGGATAGGCGAAACCTGCGCAGACCAGCGCCGCCTGGCAAAACAGGAACGTGCCGACGACAAAGTCCAGCGCGCTGCGCAACCAACGCCACGCGGCCAGCGCCAGCAACCAGACCAGCGCCAGATAGGCGAGACTGCCGGGCGACAGACGAACGGCTTGCGGGAACGCATGGATCGTCACAAGCACGGCCACCAGCACGGTCACGCCTGCGCAGCAGCGATGGACACGGCGATCGACCGTACTCTCCTGCTCCTCCACGTGGCCAAGCCGCTGGTAATAGCGGCGTGCCGCAACCTGCCTGGCCAACAACCACAGGATCGGTAGTGCCACCAGCGCCATCCGCCATGCCAGCGACAGGGGCAACAGGCCGCCGAACAGGTACGAGGCAAGGCAGAACAGGCCGCCAAGTACCGACGCCAGCCCGCCCGCACTGCGCGAATAGCGCGCGTATTCGCGCGTCAGCGATTCCAGCTCACAGAGCTTTTCCTGCGTCCCGTCCGACAAGGCACGACTCCACGGCAAGTCAGTGCAAATAGGTTTGCATTGCAAACTTGTCTGTGTCAACCGGAGAGTACTTCCGGTACGCCGCGTCCCGGCCTGAACGCCGGCAACGTACGCATGCCCCGCCGGTTGACCCCCCGCGACGCGGCCCGGATCATGCCGGAATGCCCAACCTGATCCGTCGCCTGCCGGCACTCCCGGCCACCCTGCTGACCCTTGCCCTTGCCTTCGCGCCCGCCTGCGCGAAGGCGGCGGACACCGCCGTGCCCGCGGCCACGCCGGCGCAGACCCTGCAGCAACTGGGCGACCAGCTCGCCGAGGTGAAGTCCGCGCTGGACAAGGCGCAACAGGGCAAGCCCGGCAGCACCACGTTGGCCGACTTGCGCACCCGCGCGCTGCAGGTGCAGGACCAGGCACAGCAACTGTCCGACGGCCTCGCGCCACAGATGAGCGCGCTGCAGGCGCAGATCACCGTGCTGGGCCCGGCGCCGGCCAAGGGTGCCCCACCCGAGGCCCCGGAAGTGGCGGCGCAGCGCCGCCAACTGGACAAGGCGCAGGCAAACCTCAACGCGCAGATCGTGCAGGCGAAATCGCTGAGCCTGGATGCCCAGCAACTGGTGGGACAGATCACCGGCCTGCGCAACGACCAGTTCCAGGCGCGCCTGGCGGAGCGCACCAGCACCCCGCTGGGCCACGCGTTCTGGGCCGACCAGGCACGCGCGTGGCCTGGCGATACGATGCGACTGCGCCGCTTTGCCGCAAGCTGGGCCGAAGGCTGGGGCGACGCCTGGCAGGCGCCGAACCGCACGCCGCTGTTGCTGTGCCTGGTCGCCGCAGCCGTGCTGCTGGCGGGCGGGCGCCAGGGTTTGCGGCGCCTGTGGCAGGGCGTCGCCGTGCGCTGGCTGCCGGACGGACACCTTCGCCGCAGCGCGGCGGCGGCGGCAATGGCGCTTTCCACCACGCTGCTGATCGGACTGGCGGCGAAGCTCGTGCACCTGGGCATCGACTGGAACGACACGCTGGACCCCGAGCTCGACGGGCTGGCCGCCTCGATGATGCGCGTCGTCACCGTCGCCGCCCTGATGGGCGGGCTGGGCAGCGCGCTGCTGTCGGCGCGGCGAGCGTCGTGGCGGCTGCTGCCGGTATCGGATATCGCCGCGCAACGTCTGCGGCGCTTCCCGTGGCTGCTGGGCGGCGCTGCGCTGCTTACCGGCGCCGTCGAGCGGGTCCTCCGCAGCATGGGCGCCAGCCTGCCGGCCACGGTGCTGCTGCATGCCGTGCTGGCCCTGCTGGTCAGTGGCCTGGTCGGCTCGCTGCTGCTGCGCCTGCGACACGCGCGCCGCGAGGCCGACGCCCAGGGCGATGAGCGACCGCGCCGGCCGTTGTGGGTGGGGCTGGTGAGCTTCGCCGTCATCCTGGGCGTGGCCGTGTGCTGGCTTGCGGTGTTCACCGGATTCATCGCACTGGCCTTCTTCGTGGCGGCGCAGATGCTGTGGTCCGGGCTGGTACTCGCCTGCTTCTACCTGCTGATGCAACTGGCACGCGACCTGTTCGACACCCTGCTCTCGCCGCAGGGCCGCAGCGGCCAGCACCTGCAGGCCGGTTTCGACATCTCCTCCGAGACGCTGGAGCAGGCCTCTGCGGTGCTGACCGGGGTGACCCGCGTGCTGTTGGCGCTGGTCGCGCTGGCGATGGTGCTGTCGCCGTACGATGCCGGCCCGGGGGAGCTGGCGCAACGCGCAGCGCAGCTCTTCAGCGGGCACAGCCTGGGCCAGCTGCCGATCAGCCCCGGCGCCATACTCGGCGCCATCGCCGTATTCGTGCTGGGCCTGCTCGCCCTGCGTGCACTGAAAAACTGGCTGCGCGACCAGTTGCTGCCCACCACGTCGATGGATGCGGGCATGCGCGATTCGGTGCTCACCCTGCTCGGCTACCTGGGTGGCGTGATCGTGTTCGCGCTGTCCCTGGCCGAAATGAACGTGAGCTTGCAGAGCATCACGTGGATCGCCAGCGCGCTGTCGGTGGGCATCGGCTTCGGCCTGCAGGCGGTGGTGCAAAACTTCATCTCCGGCCTGATCCTGCTGGTGGAGCGGCCGGTGAAGGTGGGCGACTGGGTGAGCCTGTCCAGCGACGTGGAGGGCGACATCCGCCGCATCAACGTGCGCGCCACCGAGATCCAGCTGTGGGACCGCTCCACCGTGATCGTGCCGAACTCGCAGCTGATCACCCAGAACGTGCGCAACGTGACCCACGGCAGCGCGCAGGGCCGCGTGCGCATCCTGCTGCCGATGCCGCTGGACACCGACGCCGACCAGGCGCGCCAGCTGATGCTGGAGGCGCTGCAGGCGCATCCGGCCACGCTGGCGAACCCGGCGCCGCTGGTACGGCTGGACAACATCAACGCCAGCTCGATGACCTTCAGCATGACCTCCTACGTGCGCAGCCCGCGCGACGTGGGCGCGGTGAAGAGCGACATCCTGTTCGACATCCTCGCCCGCCTGCGCGCGGCCAGCCTGCCGCTGTCCACGCCGACCAGCATGGTGGTGCGCAACCTCGGTCCGTTGGGCGAAGACAGTCCCGCGGCGCCGTTCCAGCCGTCGTGACGTCGACGAAAAGGCCGGCTTGCGCCGGCCTTTTCGTTGCCTCGACGGGGGCGTGGCGGATTAGGGCTTGCAGGCCTTGCCGTGTTCGCCGTGGAAGCCCTTGGCCTTGGCGTCGGCCTCGCTCATGTACTCGCCGTGCTTGGTCTTGCCGTACCACTTGTCGCCGGGGCAGTGGTAGACCTTGCTGCTGGCATTGACCCAGACCATGCCCGGGCCGCCGCCCGGCGCCGCGGTCGCGGCGGGCTTGCTCCATGCCATCGACTTCTTGGCCGACGCCGGTGCGGCAGCGGCAGGCGCGGCCGCCTTCGACGACGCACCGGCGGCGCCGTACCACGCCTTCACACCCTTGTGGCCCTTGCAGGCGCCGCGCTTGGTGGCGTTGCTGGTGTAGCTGCCGTCCTTGCACTGGCCGGTGGAACCGGCGGGTGCGGCAGCAGGTGCGGCGGACTGCGCCTGCACGGCCGGCATGGCCAGCAGGCAACCGAACGCCAGGGCGAACACGATGGACGCTTTCATCATCAAACTCCCTCTTGCGCGATGGTGGTCTCGATGGCGGACGGCCCTGCCCTCGCGTCAGGTCACCGTGCCGCCCGCCCGTTGCACGCCGCGCCCCGCAGGGCAAAGCTGCTTGCATGCACCCGGGTGCCCGCGCGCGGCAAACTCCGCGCCGGAGACGCCACTATGCCGCAAGAGCCTGTCCACGCGATGCGAGGAAAGCGCCCGGTTCGTCGTCAGGGCTGCGACGGCGGCCGCAGTTTGGAATGCGGGCGCGCGACGTCGTACATCTGCCAGCTGATCTGCTTCAGCAGGCCCTGGCGGTCGTTGCCGACGCGGTACAGGTCGAAATGGGTGCGGCCGGGGATGAAGCGGATGTCGGATTTCGCGTGCAGGCCGTCCAGCACCGCCTTGAGCTTGTGCGCGGCGCCGTCCAGGTAGAACGTGTCGGCGGTGCCCACGTAGAGATGGATCTTGCCGTCGAGGTAGGGCTTCAGCTGGGCCCAGTGGTGCTGCAACCGGTAGGCGATGTCGTAGTGGTCGCGCCAGTAGTCCACCACGGTCGGGTCCACGTCGCCGGTGTCGCGGTCGAACATCGGCTCCGGGCGGCCGTCCTTGCCCTTGGGCGAGAACACCCATTCGAACGAGGCCAACTGGCCGCCGTACGGTCCCATCACGCGTTCCAGCTGGGCGAACTGCTGGAAGGTGGCCAGCACCTTGCCCTTGTCGCGCACCAGCGGATAGGCCGTGCCGTCGGGCCGGTGGTAGACGTTGGCGTGCGGCGCGTACAGGTCGGGCCCGGTGAAATCGTGGAAGTCACTGGGATCAGGCGAGGTGGACCAGGTGCCGCCGAAGATCTTCGGATAGCGCGTCTGCAGCCAGAGCGTGGCCCAGCCGCCGGAGGAATGGCCCTGCAGGAAGCGGCCGTTGGGCCTGGCGTCCATGCGGTAGGTCTTCTCCAGTTGCGGGATCAGCTCGGTGGTGAGCGCCCGGCCCCAGGGCCCGTTGTTCACCGAATCGGCGAACTCGGTGGTGCCGGTGGGGCTGGACTGGTCGAGGAACACCCAGATCATCGGCGGCATCTGCTTCTCCGCCGTGGCGCCGTAGACCATCGCCGCGCTGCCCGCCAGCGTATCCGTGTCGCCGCCGAAACCGTGCGTGAAGTACACCGTGGGATAGGTCGCGCCGGCACTGTGGTTATAGCCCGGCGGCAACATCACCCAGCCGCGCATGTGGATGGGCCGCCCCCAGAACGCGCTCAGCACGGGACTGACGAAGTCGATGGCCTTGGTATGCTCGCGCGCCTCGTCGAAATGCTTGAGCGTGGTCTCGCTCATGTAGCGCTTCGGGATGTCCCACGCCTTGCGCGCCGGCACTATCTCCGAGAGCGTCAGGTC
>JAJZGE010000185.1 GCA_021798675.1 Pseudomonadota bacterium
CCACGACGTAGCCAAGCATCCAGTCGTGGATATTGCAGCCGAGGGTGACCACGCCCGGGCGATCGAACAGTACGCTGGAAGTGTGGTTGCCGGCGTAAAGTTTCAGTTCGAAGCGCTTGGCTGGCGAGAACGAGTACACGTGGTGGCGCACGTTGTCGCTATTCGGAAAGCGCACCTCGGTGCCGGTCTGCACCACCAGCACCTGCGGCACGAAACTGAGGTTGCGCTGATCCATCGTGGCCTGCGCGGCATGCACGGGCGGTGCGGCCCGGTCGAGCGGCAGCAGCGAGACCACGGCATCGGCAACGGGCGCACCCTGCGTGTCGCGCACCTGCACGCGCACCGCGGTGGCCGTGGCGCCGTCGACGCAAGCCGAAATGAGAACGAAACCGAGGGCCAGTCGGGACAGGGGAAGCAGGTGCATGCACGAATCCAGGAGCTGGCGATGCCGAAATGGTCGACGGAGCGATCCACGGCCCTGCGGCCACCCCGGTTGGTGCGGAATTGTTGTTGCGGGACGTTTCTTCCCTGTCGGCAGAGCGACATGCCTTCTTTAGCATGCGATCGGGTGCTTCTCAACAAGCCGCCATGGGCGATGGCACTGGCACGTCGTGCAGGCAGGCGACGCATTGGCGTGCCGCATTCGACCGATGAAGACGCCGGACTACCCAATCACACCATCGCAAGGGGAGTCGACCATGGCGGTTGGCCGCGCGTGGTCGAACAACGAGCCGCAGTCGTTCAACACCGGCTTCGCCTGTACCGCCAGAGGGACTGCGACCCAGCCCGGGCCGGCGGTAGAGGCGCCCGCGACCCATGCCGGGTCGCATGGGCCCGTGGGCAGCCAGGCCGAGTCTGCGGGTGGACGCGGGCGAGGTCCGCAGGGCTGCCCCGGACGGTGGGGCGGTGGATCTGCGGTTGCTTCAGGCCTTCACGTTGACGATCTGGCCGACGGTCTGGCCTGCGCCGTTGATCGTGGGCGAGGGGGCCGATTTTGCCGGGGCGGCCGCCGCTGCCGCGCCGCTGCTGTCCTTGTCGCCATCGTGGTCCTGGACGCCAGGAACCTCGGTATTCTCGGGCTTGCTTTGCACCTGCGGGGGCAGGGCCGAACCGACGGAAGACACGTTCATGAGACACCTTGTGGTGGAGGAGGGAGGGAGGGCCTAGGCTCCCAACTGATAAAGATCGTCGGGGGCAGGGAAATCTTTAGGGGTGCCGGGCTGGTCGGGGGCTTGCGGCACACCCGCGTCGACGCGAGCAGCCTGCCGCGCCACGGCATCGCGTCTTGCCGCGGGGACTCACCGCAACCTGCCGCGGCGGCGTGCCCGGCTGCATCGGTTGATCTGTATCAAGCAGCGCAGCGGCGTGCCCGGCTCAGAATGCCTTGCGCGAGCCGTCATCACCGCGGCGGCGCGTCGCCGCGGTCGTGGCCTGTCCGCGTCGCAGCGCGGTGCCGACGGGAGCGATGACATGGCACGCATGACGATGAGGGTGATGGGGCTTTCGCTGGGTCTGCTGGTGGCTGCCTGCGCCACGCCGCCCACCCAGGAGCAGGGCGGAATGCTGATCGGCGGAGCACTGGGCGGCGTGCTGGGCCACCAGATCGGCGGCGGCAGCGGTCGCACTGTCGCCACCATCGTCGGCGCAGTCGCAGGCGCGATGGTGGGCGGTGCGATTGGCCGCTCGATGGACGATACCGATCGCCTGAAGACGGCGCAGGTGCTGGAGGGCGTACGCACCGGCGTACCCACCGAGTGGCGCAATCCGGATACAGGCAACCAGTACGAGGTCACGCCGACCCGCACCTACGAAGAAGGCGGCGGCCCCTGTCGTGAGTACACCGTCGATGCGCTCGTCGGCGGCCAGCGCCAGCAGATCTATGGCACCGCCTGCCGGCAGCCGGACGGCAGTTGGCGTGAGGTGAAATAGTTCGGCGGCGATGGCACCGCACCGAACGCGATGCCGCGACGACGGCACCCGGGTCGGCCGGGTATCTCCGTGCACGGATAGCGACGGCGACCGACGGTGACGCCGGTCGCCGTCTTCCCCCTCACAGCTTGTACTCCACGGTGAACCAGACGATGCGGGTGTCGGTGGCATAGTGGTCGGCGCGGTAGTCGGCCAGCGCCAGCGAGGTGCTGAAGTGGCGGTCGATCGCCATGCCCGCGGAGAGGTCCAACTCGTCGCCGTAGTGCGTGCTGGTATGCGTCGCCGCGAAGTGGTGCGCGGTGGCGGACAGGCTCAGCGCATGGGCCTTCCAGCCCAGGCCGGCATAGCTGTCGGCCAGGCCGTCGGCCGGCGTGACGAGAAAACGGTCGGCCCAGCCGTTGAACGCATGCAGCGTGGCCAGCGGGGTCTGCAACGCACTGCTGCCGTCGCCCTGCAGCCGCTCCTGGCCCAGCGTCCAGCGCCAGGAGCGCATGCCCAGAGCCAGTTCGGCGTGCAGGTAGTCCCGGTTGCCGTGCAGCGTGCCGCGCTTCCACGCATGCTGCCGGGCTGCTTCGAGGGTGTAGTCCAGCGCCCAGCCTTGGCCGTGCGCCGCGTGGCCCAGCCAGCGCAGGCCGAGATCGCGATGCGAGCTGGCCGGCAGCGACTGGTTGCCGATCAGGTAGGCATAGCCGACCAGGGTGCCCGCCGCCTGCTTCCACGACACGTTGAGCAGATGGGTGTCCAGGTTCTGCCGGGCGTGCAACGGGTCGGGATGATGCGCGCCGAAGACACGGTTGACGCGGGTGAGGTAGGCATAGTCCACGCGCCAGGCCGGTGACAGCGTCCAAGTCGCGCGCACGGCATCGAAGGTCTGCTCGAGCTGGCGGAAGCCGACGTTGCCGACGAAGCGGTCGTTGTCGAGCTTGATCACCTGGCGGCCAGCGCGCAGGTCCAGCGGCTGCCAGCCGTGGTATTCGACGTAGGCCTGGTCCAGCTCGGTATCGGCGGGATCGGATACCACCGGGTAGCTCGTCCGTCCGTTGCGGGTGCTGTCGTACAGGTCGTTGCCGACGACGCGGTTGTCCTGCATCGAGACCAGCGCGCTCCAGCCTCGGTCGGCGGCGAAGCGATAGCCGAGCCGGGTGCGTACGGTCGAGGCGTAGGCGTCGTGGGCGAAGCCGCCCTGGTCGACCTGCTCGAGGCGGTAGCGCACGTCGAGCAGGGGGCCGCTGGCGGTGTCGGCGTGCGCACTGGCACAACCGGCGGCACCCAGCAGCAGGGCAAACGCGGCGCGCGGGGCGCTGACGGCCAATGAATGCATGGTCGTGTCCTTGGGTTTCGGAAAGGGATGGCCCGGCGGCGAATACCGCCGGGCGAGGGAGGGCGACAGGGGCGCCCGGGGCCGGGTCAGTTGCCGGCGCGGAAGATGCTCGGGTCCTTCGGGCCGGTGACTTCGACCCAGCCGGCCAGGCCTTTTTCCATGCGCGACAGCGCATGGTCGACGAGGATGTACTTGCCGGGCTCCTCGAAGTGGACGTCGGTCACCACCGCGTCGCCTGGCGGTACGGAAAGGGTCTGTATGTCGTGCTCCGGCGGGTTCGCCAGCGAGCCCCAGGCCCAGGCGTCGTCGAACATTTCGCCGATCAGGTGGAACGAGGAGGTCTTGTTCGGACCGCCGACGCCGAAGTAGATGCGTATGGTGTCGCCCACCTTGGTCTTCAGCGGATGATCGGTGGTCAGCGCACCGACGGCGCCGTTGAAGACCATGTAGGTCGGCTGTTCGGCGAGCAGCTTGTTGACGTCGAACTGCAGGTGGCCGCGGGTGTTGAACGGTTCGGTGGTGTAGATCTCGCCCTGCATCACGTAGAACTCGTGCGCCACCTTGGGCAGGCCGCCGGCCGGCTCCACCAGCACCATGCCGTACATGCCGTTGGCGATGTGCTGGGCGACCATCGGCGTGGCGCAGTGGTAGACGAACAGGCCCGGCTTGAGCGCCTTGAAGGTGAAGCTGCGGGTCTCGCCCGGCGGCACCTGCATCACCGCCGCGCCGCCGCCCGGACCGGTCACCGCATGCATGTCGACCGAGTGGTTCATCAGGCTGTGGGCATCGTTGTGCAGGCTCACCGTGATGGTGTCGCCAACGCGGGCGCGCAGCATCGGACCCGGCACCTTGCCGTTGAAGGTCCAGTAGGTGAACGTGGTGCCGCTGGCGAGCTGGCCGGTGATTTCCTCGGTGGTCAGGTTGAACTGCAGGTGTTTCGGCGCGCGGTTGCCGACCGGCGGCGGCAGGTCGTCCGGCGCACGGCTGATATCGGCGGCGGTAGCCTTGGGCGCGGGTCCGGCGTTGCCGACCACCAGCTTGCCGTCCATGCCGGCAGCACGGTGTCCGGGGATGTTGCAGAAGTAGTCGAAGCTGCCGTTGCGGTCGGCGCGGAACACCACCGCGGTGCTGGCGTCCTTGCCCACCACGTTGTTGGAGAGCACGTTGAAGTCGGGCAGGCGGAGGTTGTGCATCGAGCCGTCGCCGTCGATCAGGTTGATCTGCACGATCGCGCCGGCGGGCACTTTCAGGGTGGGATTGAGCTGGCCGTCGATGGCGCCGCCCACGCCGCGGAAGCCCATGCCGAACGCGCCGACATCGGTCTTCAGGGTAAAGGTGACGGTCGGCGTGTAGTCGGCCGTGTTCTGCAGGTTGGAGGAAGCGGCGTTCGTGACACCGGCCCAGGCGAGGGCCAATGCGAACACCGGTGTGAGCAAGCGACGAATGTTCATGGTTCCGTCTCCGGCAGCGACATCCGGGCCCCTGTCGCGTGCGACGATCTCGGAGAGAGTCTTGCCCGGCGAGTGTTTCGTTCGGGTAGTTCAGCGTCCGGGAACACGTTATCGGGCAGGTGATGCGTGAGGCCTGATCCATGTCAGCCGTGCATCGGTTAAAGACAGCGTGCGACCGGATGCCACGGCGTGCGGCAGCGAAGGCGTTGCGGCGGACAAGGCGAGAAGGCTCAGATCGACGCGTCGTCGACCGTGCATTCGTGCTCTGTACGGCTGCCCCGCGCAGGACGCGGCGGCAGACCGCCGCTCGATGCGGCGCTGTGGTGGGATTTAAGGAAAATGCAGGGAGGTGGCGCTGCATGCGGATGCGCCTTGGCGATGACGGTTGCGCGCTCTACATCGAGCGGCACGATCAACGCAATGCCGTCGCCGCAATGTCGGTCGATTGGCGAGCCGAATATCGGGTGGTGGCTCGCATGCAATGGAGCATCGGCGATGAGCTGCATCAGCCGCGACTCCGTGGTCGGGAGCCGATTCTCCGCGCGGGG
>JAJZGE010000186.1 GCA_021798675.1 Pseudomonadota bacterium
CGCCGTTGTGGAACTCGTGCACGTAGGGCCGGAGCTTCTCCGGGCACATGCCGAAGAACACCCATTCCACCTCGTCGGCCAGGTCGCGCACCACGTCAGCGATCAGTTCCAGGTCGCCGCGGTGGCTGCTGCCGCCGCCCCAGCCCACGCGCGGCTTGGCGCCCTTGCGGCGCTCGCCGCGCAAGCCCTCCCACCAGTTCACCGGTAGGCGATTGGGTACCACACGGATATCGTCGTGCAGGTCGGCAAACGCTTCCGCCAGCGGCTCGGTGGACACCACGAAGCGGTCGGCCAGCGCCACCGCCTTGCGCAGCGATTTCATGATGTCCTTGGGCATATGGGCGCGGTGCACGCTCTTCAGTGGCACGTTGGGCATGTAGTCGTCCAGTTCGTACACCTTGAAGGCGCGGCTGAACTCGCGGTAGCCGCGCATCGTTTCGAGCTGGCCGTCGGTGTACTGGCGCTGCAGGACCAAGCTGGTGGGCGCGAAGCGTTCCAGCATGACCGGCGGCAGGTGCGCCGAAGCGATCATGCCCTCGGCCAATCCCTCGCGCTCCATGGAAAGGTAGGGCTGCATCACCCGATAGTGGCCGCAGCCGGTTTCGTCGGCGGCGATGCAGAACATCCGCGGCAGCCCCGGTTGCGCGAGCGGCTGCCAGGCGGCGGCGCGGATCGGGTCGAGGTCGAAGCCCGGCGGTGCCAGGCTCAGGTTGCGGTTGTAGGCGGGATCGCGCGCCAGCAGCGGCAGCCACTTGCGGTACATCGTCGCCTGTTCGCCCTTGAAGCGGGCCACATTGGCTGCCCGCGCAGTCTTTTCCGAGACCTTCTGGCTGACGTTGCTCTCGTGCATCAGCTTGGCGTGGGGTGTCCACACGGTGAGATAACCAGCCTGCTGCGTCCTCAGGCAGAGGTCGACGTCGTTGTAGGAGACCTTGAAATCCCGCTCGTCCAGCCCGCCCACTTCTTCGTAGACCGACTTGCGGATCATCATGCAGGCGGCGGTGACCGCGGTGTAGTTCTGGTCCACCTGCAGTCGGTGCATGTAGCCCGGCGCGTCCATCGCCTCGCCCACGTACGGATGGTCGGCGGGTCCGTTCATGCCGAGCAGCACGCCGCCGTGCTGGATGCGTCCGTCGGGGAAATGCAGCTTGGCGCCAACGATGCCCACCTCGGGGCGCTGCGCATGGTTGAGCAGCCCCTCGATCCAGTCCGCGTGCAGCACCGCCGTATCGTTGTTGAGCAGGATCAGGTACTCGCCGCGTGCCTGTGCGGCGGCGAAATTGTTGATCGCGGAGTAGTTGAACGGATGCGGCCAGCGCAGCACGCGCAGCTGCGGGTTGTTCAGGCGTTCGATGCCGTCCAGGTAGGCGCAGGCCGCCGGGTCGCGGCTGTCGTTGTCCACGATCAGCAGTTCGTAGTTCCGGTAACTGGTCTTGGCGAGCAGGCTGTCGATCAGGCCGTTGAGCATCGGCAACTGGTCGCGGGTGGGGATGATGATGGACACCGGCGGCTGGCGCTGGTGCAGGTAGACGACGCGGTGCGAGCCGGCCAGCACGCCAGGATGGATCTCGTGCGCGACACCCAGGCGCTCGAGGTGGCCGGCCAGCGCCTGTCGGACCAGCGGCGCGATATCGGGTGCGGCCAGCCAGGCCCCAAACGGCAGGGAAGCATGCAGGATCGGCTCGGCGACATGCCCGATGGTGTTCAGGCCGAACTGCTCGATGCACCGGAACACATGCGCATAGGCCGCCATCGCGCCGACTTGCGGCTGCAGCCCGCCGATGGCGAGCAGCGGCTGGCGGCGCATCGCCAGCATGCGCCCTATGTAGGGGTAGCTGCGCAGCAGGTCGAGGTTGACGTCCGGCTTGAAGATGGGGTCGACGGGGCCTTCGGGGAGCCAGCTGTCCTCGTCGGCGTAGCAACAGCTCAGATCCGGGTTGGCGGCGGACTGGTCGGCCAGCAGCAGCAGGGCGTCGTCCGCCAGCACATCGCCGGCTTCGAGCGGCAGTATCCATTCGGCCGTGCTGGCGGCGACGACGTCGTTGCAGGTTTCGGCCCAGCCGGCACCCAGCGGATGCATGCGGATGTGATCCGGCAGGGCGATGCCGGGTTCGCCAAGCACGGTAATCGCCTGCGCCGGCAGCGACTGGCTTGCCAGCGACTGCAGCGTGCGCTCCAACTGCTTGGCATCGCCGGTGCCGGCCACCAGTACGTGGAAGCTGCACAAATCGCCGATGCGCGCGCGCGCTGCTGCGACGCGGGCGGCGGGGAGTTGCTGCGATCCCAGCCAGCGGCGGTAGCGCTCCTCGGGCGTGGCCGCCATCGACGCGATGTCGCCGCCGGTTTCCTTGCGCCACGCCATCATGCGGTTGTCGGACAGCTTGTCGAGCAGGGTATCCAGCAACTCCACCCGTTGTGCCGCGATGTCCGGATCGATCTCGATGCGAGGCAACTTGGCGGCGCGCGCGTAGAGTGCGTCCACCTGCCCCTGGAACTGCGCTTCACCGTGCAGCAGGCGCACGATCTGGGTGAACAGTTCGCTGCGCTCGGCACGCAGCGACGGCGAGTCGAGCAGCTCGCGCAGGGCCTGGCGGAAGGCCTCGACGTCGTGCCAGACGTGCAGCGGCATTGGCAGGGTGCTGCTGTTGATCGTGAAACCGCTGTCGCTCCAGTCCCGCGGGCAGTACTTCAGGATGGGTTTGCCGGCTGCGACGGCCTCGCCGACCGCCGAACCCGAGGCGAAGGGGAACGCGTCCAGGTAGACGTCGCAGGCAAGGTAGGCCGCTTGCAACACGTCCCGCTGATCGATGACGCCGGCCAGGTGGACGCGGCCCGGGAAGTCGGTCGAAAGGTTGGTGCCCGGCGGGTCGACGCTGGGACCGACCAGCAACAGGTGGAGATCGGTGCGCTCTTCCAGCACCGGTGCCAGCAACGCAGCCAGCGACTGGCCATCGATCGGCGCGTACTTGTAGGCGGCGCCGCAGGACATCAGCAGCGGGGCGTCTGCCGGTATGCCGTACTTCGTGCGGATGTCGATGTCCGCGGCCAGGGCCGGGATGTCGAAATCGACCGGCGTGCGCAGCCAGCTGATCTGGGCCGGCGAGATGCCGCGACGTCCGGACGCGATGCGCATGCCGTCGCCGTGCAGGCCGGCCACCAGGTTGGCGACGCTGGCGCCGATCCAGAACACGTGGTTGGCGTGGTCCTCCAGCACGACGGGCGGCGGCTCGTCCATGCCGGCCAGTGCGACCACCGGCAGCGGGTCGTTGGGATGGATGTGCAGCACCGCCAGGTCGGCGCTGGCCAACTGCTGGCGCAGCGCGAGCACGCGCTCCACGTCGTTGTCCTGCTGAATCACCACCAGCGCGGTCTGCCGCTGCTCGACCATGGCGCCGACCGCTGGAGGTATGCGCACGTTGCCCTGGCTGGTGAGTACCAACGTGTGCGAAGAGTGCTTGTCCAGCGCGATCCATTGGCAGGCCAGCTTGGTGTGGCCTCCCATGCTGTAGGCCTGCGACATCACCGTC
Source organism: Pseudomonadota bacterium (assembly GCA_021798675.1). The sequence goes on from JAJZGE010000186.1 coordinate 3,528, forward strand.
GCCACCCGGCGTTGGCCACCTTTTAGGCGCGGACTCGATGCTCCCGACGGGATGGCGTGACCGATGCGCGCCAGCAAGGCCTCGATCCGGGGCGACGCGAAGATGCCGCAACTACGGTTCCACGCCAGCGTGGCGGCCTGGCGGGTGATGCCGATGGCGCCGTTGATGTCGTCGGCAGCCAGCGCCTTTTCCGCAGCGTCGAGCAGGTGCTGGAATTCGGCGTGGTTCTGCGCGAGTCGGTCTTCGATCTGCATCGTTGCGGGTTCCTGGGCGCGCGAAAGGACGGGACAGCTCATCCCGGTGCCGTCGACTTTCCGTCAGGCAGGGCATGTCCCGGGGTTGGGCAGCAAGCATGGTGCCAACCCGCGAGGCTCGCCGACTCAAGCCAGCGAGGATGGTCGCCCGGCGCACGATCCGTGCCAACCAAAAAATGATCTCAAGAAGCCCGTGGCGGCGCCGAAACTCCACCTGAGGCGGTTGGCACTCCGGTCTGGAGCACCGCCGGAGAACGTATCCGACAGCTTCAAGACCGAAATCCCTAGGAGACAACCCATGTCACTGGTCATCAACACCAATATTTCCTCGCTGAACGCGCAGAACAACCTGACGAAGTCGCAGAGCGCGTTGGCCACGGCCACCGAGCGCCTGTCTTCGGGCCTGCAGATCAACAGTGCGGCGGACAACGCGGCGGGCTTTGCGATCGCGCAGCGCTACACCACCCAGATCGGTGGCCTGGGCCAGGCGAGCCAGAACGCCTCGGACGCCATCAACCTGGCGCAGACGGCAGGCAGCGCGCTGGACCAGGTGACCGCCAACCTGCAGGCGATCCGCGACCTGGCCGTGCAGTCGGCCAACGGTACCTACAGCGCGGGCGACCGCGCGTCGATCGACAATGAAGTACAGCAGCGCCTGCAGGAAATCACCCGCATCGCCAACCAGACCACGTTCAACGGCTCGAACGTGCTGGACGGCTCGCTGGGCACCAAGAGCTTCCAGGTGGGCGCGAACGTGGGCCAGACCATCAGCGTGAGCCTGACCACCAGCGTGAAGGCCTCGGCGCTGGGCTCGGTGTCGTCCTTCGATTCGGCCAACCTGAGCGGTGCCTTCGTGAGCAGCGGCACGTCGACAGCGGCGCAGACGCTGGACCTGAGCAAGATCACCATCGCCTACACCGGTTCGGACGGCGTGACCACCGGTTCGGTCACCCTGGCCGGCACGGCGAGCAACGCACAGGGCGTGTCCGATGCGATCAATGCGGCGCTGAGCGGCAACGTGAGCGCCGCGGTAGACGGCAACGGCGGCGTGAACATCTTCTCGTCGGGCAGTTTCAAGGTGACGGACGCCGGTTCGGTGGCCTCGGGCTCCGCGTTGGGCGCTGGCTCGGCGGGCAAGATCACCGGGACGGGTGCGACCAGTGGCACGGGCACGGCCACCGGCGCCTACACCGACGGCACCGCCATCGCGGCCACCGGTTCGCTGCAGGGCGGTGACGTGAAGACGGTGAGCGATGCGAACGCGCTGATCTCGCGCATCGACGTGGCGCTGACCACGGTGAGTGACTTCTCCGCGCAGCTGGGTGCAGTGCAGAACCGCTTCCAGTCGACCATCTCCACGCTGTCGGCGCAGACGACCAACCTGCAGGCGTCGCAGTCGACGATCCAGGACGCCAACTTCGCGGCGGAGACGGCGAACCTGAGCAAGGCGCAGG
>JAJZGE010000187.1 GCA_021798675.1 Pseudomonadota bacterium
ACTTCTGCTGCTGGCCCAGCGACTCCTTCGCCAGCTCGGCGATGCCGGCCAGCGAGCCGAGGATGCCGGTGGCCTCGATCGGCAGCAGCAGCATCTTCTGGTTGGGCGACTTGGCCATCTCCTTCAGCGCCTCGACGTAGTTGTTGGCGACGAAGTAGTTCAGCGCGTTGACGTTGCCGTTGGCGATCGCCTCGGACACCATCGTGGTGGCCTTGGCCTCGGCGGCAGCCGAGCGCTCGCGCGCCTCGGCGGCGCGGAAGGCGGCCTCCTTCTCGCCCTCGGCGGCCAGGATCACCGACTGCTTCTCGCCCTCGGCCTTGAGGATCGCCGCCTGGCGGAAACCTTCGGCATCGAGGATGTTGGCGCGCTTCTCGCGCTCGGCCTTCATCTGCCGCGCCATCGCGTCGATCAGGTCGCGCGGCGGCGCGATGTCCTTGATCTCGATGCGGTTGACCTTGACCCCCCACGGATGTGTCGCCTCGTCCACCACCCGCAGCAGCTTCGCGTTGATCGCGTCGCGCTGGCTCAGGCTTTCGTCGAGGTCGAGCGAGCCGAGCACGGTGCGGATGTTGGTCATCACCAGCGCCAGCGAAGCCTGCTCCAGGTTGGACACCTCATACGCCGCCTTGGACGCATCCAGCACCTGGTAGAACACCACGCCATCCACGCGCACCACCGCGTTGTCCTTGGTGATCACGTCCTGGCTGGGCACATCCAGCACCTGCTCCATCATGTTGATCTTGCGCCCGACCGTCTGATACACCGGGATCAGCAGGTGCAGTCCGGGGCTGAGCGTGCGGGTGTACTTGCCGAACGTCTCCACCGTCCACTCGAAGCCCTGCGGCACGATGCGCACAAGCTTGGCCACGCCGATCACGACAAAGATCACGATGACCAATGCAAGCAACTGTCCGATTCCCATGAAAGCTTCCCCCTGCCTGATGAAGCGCCGAGTATAGGCGAGCCGGCGCTATGCCAAGGTTACCGGGGCGCGCCCTGCGGCAGCAGCAGGCTGACCCGCACATGTCGGCGTCAGCAACACCAGCAGCAGCCGGCGCTTGCGGTTCGGTTTCACTTCGACCAGGCGGTCGGTGGCGGAGGTGTCGCGGATCATCGTGCCTTCCCTGACCGCGTGCAGTGCGGCTCAGGGGGACTTATGCAATCCGTGTGCCATGCGGCGTCGACATTTTGCGACCATGCAAATCAATGGCATGAAGCATCGCCGCGAGGCATGACCAGTGTCCGCGGACAATCGCACGGAAAGCCGGACAGTCCGCGCACGCTCAGCCGGCCGCAGCATCCAGCGCGCGCTGCATGCGCTCGGCGAGCGCCGCGTCCAGCCGCGGCAGCACCTCCAGCGCGTCCAGATTCTGCGCCAGCTGCTCGGGCCGGCTGGCGCCGAGCATCACGGTGGAGACGTGCGGGTTGCGCAGGCACCACGCGATCGCCAGCTGCGCCAGCGTGACGCCGAGCGCATCGGCGATCGGCTGCAGCGCGCGGACCCTGGTCACGCGCTGGCCGCCAGCGCCCAGCACGCTTTCGCGCAGCCATTCGTAGCCGGGCTGGGTCAGCCGCGATCCGGCCGGGATGCCGTCGCTGTATTTGCCGCTGAGCAGGCCCGACGCCAGTGGCGACCAGACGGTGGTGCCCATGCCGTATTTTTCGTACAGCGGCGCGTATTCCACTTCGACCCGCTCGCGATGCAGCAGGTTGTACTGCGGCTGCTCGACCACCGGCGCCACCAGATGATGTTCGCGCGCGACGCGGTGCGCCTCGTGGATCGCCTCCGCCGGCCACTCGCTGGTGCCCCAGTACAGCACCTTGCCCTGGCGCACCAGCGTGTCCATCGCCCACACGGTTTCCGCGATCGGCGTGTCCGGATCGGGCCGATGGCAGAAATACAGGTCGAGGTAATCCACGCGCAGCCGCGTCAGTGCCTGCTGGCAGGCTTCGATCACGTGCTTGCGCGACAGCCCGCGCTGGGTCGGCAGCGGCTTGTCCACCGCGCCGAAAAACACCTTGCTGGAGACGCAGTAGCTGTCGCGCGGAAAGCGCAGGTCGGCCAACACGTCGCCCATCAGCTGCTCGGCCACGCCGTTGTTGTAGGTCTCGGCGTTGTCGAAAAAATTTACCCCGCGATCGTGCGCCAGCGCCAGCAGCTCGCGCGCCTGTGCGCGCCCCACCTGCCGGCCGAAGGTGACCCACGCGCCGAACGACAGCGCGGACAGCTGCAGGCCGGTGCTGCCGAGGCGACGGTAGTGCATGCGCGACTCCTGCTGAGGAAAGAATCCAAGCATGCCAACAACAGCGCGCTCGCGTCCAATCCGCGGCGGCGGGTCGCTGCGCTCAATCGTCGCCACCCATGCCAGCGAGGTCACGCAACAGGTTGCACGGCACCGCGTATTTGCATCACGTGGCGAGAGCAGCACTCGGAACCTGCGGCAAGCGGGCGATCACGCGACGGCGCATGACGGGCTTCGCCCTGGAGCGAGACACGGTCCGCACGCAAAGGCTGAGTCGGCAGCGATCGCTGCCCGCGCGCGGCTTCAGGGCTTGCCTTCCAGTGCCTTCGCCTGCAGCCACAGCTGCTCCTGTTCGGCCAGCGTGCGCTCGCCGAACGGCACGCCGTCGGCGGCGGCCAGCGTTTCCATCTGGCGGAAGCGGCGTTCGAACTTGGCGTTGGCGTGGCGCAGCGCGGAGGAGAAATCGACGCCGGCATGGCGCGTCAGGTTCACCATCACAAACAGCACATCGCCGATCTCGTCCAGCAGCCGCGCCGGGTCGGCGCCGTGGGCAAACTCGGCGCGCACCTCCCCGACTTCCTCGGCCAGCTTGGCCAGCACCGGCTGCGCATCGGGCCAGTCGAAGCCCACGCTGGCGGCGCGCTGCTGCAGCTTCAGCGCGCGTCGCCATTCCGGCAGGCCGCTGGAGACGCCGGCCAGCGCGCTGTCGTCCTGCGGCGCCCCGCCGTGCCTGCGCTCGGCCGCCTTGATCGCCTCCCACGCCTGCTTCTGCGCTGCGGCATCGGCGTAGCGCACGTCGCCGAACACGTGCGGATGGCGCCGCACCAGCTTGGCGCTGATCGCATGCGCCACCTCGGCAAAGCCGAACAGCCCGCGCTCTTGCGCCATCTGCGCATGGAACACCACCTGCAGCAGCAGGTCGCCCAGCTCGTCGCGCAGGTCGTCGAAGTCGCCGCGGTCGATCGCATCGGCCACCTCGTACGCCTCCTCGATGGTGTACGGAGCGACGCTGGCGAAATCCTGCTGCACGTCCCACGGGCAGCCGCGCTGCGGGTCGCGCAGCTGCGCCATGATCGCGAGCAGATCGTCGAGCGTGTAGCGGTCAGTCATGCGGCGGGAAATTCCGGCAATGCGGGAACACCTTCTCCCCCGCGGGGAGAAGGCCGGGATGAGGGGCCAATCTTGCCTCGCCCTGCATCGAAATCAGGCTCGCAAAGCCGCGCCCAGCCGCGCCGCCCAGTCGATGCCGGCATCGCCCACCGCGATGAACTCCGGATTGAGCAGCGACTCGCCGCGGTTGTAGCTGAAAGCCTGCCCGTGCAGATCGAGCACCGCGCCGCCGGCTTCCTGCAGCACGCACTGCGCGGCGGCAGTATCCCATTCGCTGGTGGGACCCAGGCGCAGATAGACGTCCGCCGCGCCGCGCGCGATCAGGCAGAACTTCAACGACGAACCCATTGGCAGCGGCTGGTAATCGGCGCCAAGCAGCGCGTGCAGCAGGGCCTGGGTGTTGGCGCCATGCGAGCGGCTGCCCGCGACCACCGCCGGCGCGGCCAGGCGGCGCGTGGCGATGCGCTGCCACTCGCCGCCGGTCTGCGCCTGCAGCCACGCGCCGTGACCACGTTCGGCGATGTACAGCTCGCCGCTGACCGGCGCCAGCACCGCACCCAACACGGCATGCCGATCGTCGATCAGCGCGATGTTGACGGTGAACTCGCCGTTGCGCTTGACGAACTCGCGCGTACCGTCGAGCGGATCGACCAGCCAGTAGCGCGTCCAGTGCCGGCGCTCGGACCAGGCCAGCGCCTTCGCCTCCTCCGACAGCACCGGCAGCGGCGGATCGAGCAGGGCAAGGCGGTCGATGATGACCTGCTGCGCGGCCAGGTCGGCGGCAGTCAGCGGCGAGGCATCGAGCTTGGTCTGCACCGCGAAATCACTGCGGTAGATGGCCAGGATCGCCTCGCCGGCAGCGCGCGCGATGTCACCGATCTGGCGGGCGAAGGCGGGTGCTGCGCTCATGTGCGCTGAAAGCGCCCGGCGAGGTACTCGCGGGCCATGAACAGCGCGGCGATCGAGCGCCCCTCGGTGACGTCGTCGCGCCCGAGCAGCGTATGCAGCTCGGTCATCTTCCACGGCACCACGTCGAGCTCTTCCGGCTCGTCGCCAAGCAGCCGCTCCGGGTAAAGGTCCTGTGCCAGCACCACATGCGCCATGTGCGTCATGTACGACGGCGACAGCGACAGGTTGTGCAGGATCTTCAGGCGGCGCGCGCCGTAGCCGATCTCCTCCTTCAGCTCGCGCTCGGCGCCCTGCTCGGCGGTTTCGTCCTGATCCAGCCGGCCCTTCGGCAGGCCCAGCTCATAGCGGCCAACGCCGGCGCCATATTCGCGTATCAGCAGCACGGTGTCATCGTCCAGCATCGGCACGATGATCACCGCGCCCAGCCCGCTGCCCTTCAGCCGTTCGTAGGTGCGGCGTTCGCCGTTGGAAAATTCCAGATCGAGCTGCTCGACGTGCAGAAAGCTGCTGTTGTCGACGTCTCGCGTGGCGTGGATGATCGGTGGCTTGCGCATCCGCTCATTCTAGCGCGGGGCCGCCAGCCGCCCCAACGCCTGCCGGTGGATTGCCGGCGTGCCGGCCAGCACGCTGCGCGTGTCCAGCGTCAGCGGTGCGCCGTCCAGACCGGTGAACACGCCGCCGGCCTCACGCACGATCACCGCCAGCGCGGCGATGTCGAGGATGTTCACGTCCGACTCGATCACCAGATCCAGACTGCCGCGTGCCAGCAGGTGGTAGTGGCAGAAATCGCCGTAGCCGCGGATGCGGTTGCTGTCGCGGATGAGCTGACCCAGCGCTTGCCAGCGCGCATCGGCGGTGAGCGTCCTGATGTTGCCGGTGGAGATCGAGGCCTGCCCGATGGCGC
>JAJZGE010000188.1 GCA_021798675.1 Pseudomonadota bacterium
AGCGCCTCCGCGCAGGGCGGCGTGCGGCCGTGGTGGGCGCAGGGTTCCAGCGTCACATAGGCGGTAGCTCCGCGCGCCCGCGCGCCGGCCTCGCGCAGCGCGAACACTTCCGCATGCGGGCCGCCGGCGCGCTGGTGCCAGCCGCTGCCGACGACTTCCTCGCCATGCGCGATGACGCAGCCGACGCGCGGGTTGGGCTGCGTGGTGCATAGCCCGCGCTCGGCCAGGCGCAGGGCCTGCGCCATGTGACGATGATCGGTCGTCGGAAAAAATCCGGTCACCCTGCGGCACCCTTGTAGGAGCGCACCCTGTGCGCGATAGCTCTTGTCACGGTTGTAGAAAAAAAGCATCGCGCACAGGGTGCGCTCCTACGGCGCAGGTGTCATTTGCCGGCACGCTTGCCGTCGCCCAGCAGTGACAGCTGCAGCCCGTCCAGTCCGGGCAGATCGCGCTCCAGCTTCTCGATCTCCTCGCGGAACGCCTGCACGTCCTCGAACTTGCGGTAGACCGAGGCGAAGCGCACATAGGCTACCTGATCGAGCTTCTTCAGCTCGCGCATCACCAGCTCGCCGAGCTGACGCGAGGACACCTCGCGCTCGCCGCTGCGGCGCAGGTCGTTGACGATCTCGCGTACCGCCGAATCCACGTCGTGACTGGGCACCGGCCGCTTCTGCAGCGCGCGCTCGAAGCTGATGCGCAGCTTGCGCTCGTCGAACGGCTCGCGCCGCTCGCCGCTCTTGATCAGCGTCGGCAGCTTCAGCTCGGCCGTCTCGTAGGTATTGAAGCGTTCGCCGCATTGCGGACACTCGCGCCGGCGCCGCACCGAGCTGCCGTCCTCGGTGAGGCGGGAGTCGATCACGCGGGTGTCTTCGTGCTGGCAGAAGGGGCAGTGCATGGTCAACCAGCGTCGATCATGGTCTGCACGAAGGCACGCACCAATGCCGGCAATTTGCCCTGCAGCGCACTGCGTTCGTGCTGAAACAGTGTGGCGACAAAGAATGGATGGCCATCCAGTTCGACGCCACGCACGTCGCCGGCGTCGTCCACCGCATTGATCCGAAGCGGCCCGGCGGAGAGTGCCTGACGAAAGTCGGGGCTCAGTCCGTAGTTGCAATGATAGCCCTCGACGATCGAGGCGACGCCGTAAGCCTGCGCCAACCGCGAGCCTGGCACCGGATGAACCGCAGCGGTGACCTCGACCAGCGAACATGACAGCGGCACGATCACCTGCCGTTCCGCATGCGGCGCCGTTTCGGCGTGCTCGGCATCGAGCCAGCCGAGCACGTTGCGCGCATATTCGATCACCGCGTGCTGGAAACCGCCGCAAGTACCCATGAACGGAACATGCCGCTCGCGCGCCACCCGGATCGCGGCGAGCGCGCCCTCCATGCTGCGATAGGGACTTGCCGGAACGCACCATATGCCATCGAGCTCCGCCAGCGCGGTGCCGTCACCGACCTGTCCGGTCGGCACCCATATCGGCTCGATCGCCACATCGCAGGCGTCAGCGGCCATTCCCAACGCCAGCGGGATGGCGCGATGGGCAACCACCTCGTCGTTGCGATCACCGATCAATCCGATCTGCAGCAGATGCATGCCGGCAGGCTCAGCCGTACACCGGATACTTCTTGCACTGCGCCGTCACCTGGTTGCGCACCCTGGCGATCACCGTCTCGTCGCCCGGCGCGTCCAGCACGTCGCAGATCCAGTGGGTCAGCTCGATGGTGTCGGCCTCGAGGTAGCCGCGGGTGGTGATGGCTGGCGTGCCCACGCGCAGACCGGAGGTGACGAAGGGCTTGCGCGGGTCGTTCGGCACGGCGTTCTTGTTGGCGGTGATGTGCGCGCTGCCGAGCGCCGCCTCCGCGTCCTTGCCGGTGACGTCGCGGCCGATCAGGTCGACCAGCATCAGGTGGTTTTCGGTGCCACCGGAGACGATCTTGTAGCCGCGCTCGATGAAGGTCTTCGCCATCGCCTTGGCGTTCCTGATCACCTGCGCCTGGTACGTCTTGAAGCCGGGCTCCAGCGCCTCCTTGAACGCCACCGCCTTGGCCGCGATCACGTGCATCAGCGGGCCGCCCTGGATGCCGGGGAACACGATCGACTGCAGCTTCTTCTCGATCTCCTCGGCGGCTGCGCCCATGCCGGCCTGGCTGGCGACGATGATGCCGCCGCGCGGGCCGCGCAGGGTCTTGTGGGTGGTCGAGGTGACCACGTGGGCGTGCGGCAGCGGGCTGGGATAGACGCCGGCGGCCACCAGGCCGGCGACGTGCGCCATGTCCACGAACAGGTAGGCGCCGACCTTGTCGGCGATGGCGCGGAAGCGCGCCCAGTCCATCAGCTGCGAGTAGGCGCTGTAGCCGGCGATGAGCATCTTCGGCCGGTGCTCGACGGCGAGGCGCTCGACCTCGTCGTAGTCGATCAGGCCGTGCTCGTTGACGCCGTACTGCACCGCGTTGAAGAGCTTGCCGGAGAAGTTGACCTTGGCGCCGTGAGTGAGGTGGCCGCCGTGCGCCAGGCTCATGCCCAGCACGGTGTCGCCCGGCTGCAGCAGCGCGAAGTACACCGCCTGGTTGGCCTGCGAACCCGAGTGCGGCTGCACGTTGGCGTAGCTGGCGCCGAACAGCTGCCTGACGCGCTCGATCGCCAGCCGCTCGGCCACGTCGACGTAGTCGCAGCCGCCGTAGTAGCGCTTGCCCGGATAGCCTTCGGCGTACTTGTTGGTCATGGCCGAACCCTGCGCTTCCATCACGCGCGGGCTGGCGTAGTTTTCCGAGGCGATCAGCTCGACGTGATCTTCCTGGCGGCGGACTTCATCGGCGATGGCCTTGGCCAGTTCGTCGTCGTAACCGGCGATGGTGCAGTCCTTCGGGAACATTCGGAGCCTCGGCGAGCAGAAAGGGAACAAGACCCGAAATTGTAGCCCCCGCGCCGCGTGGCAGCCACCGGCACGGGCGGCGCACGGCACGGATAGGCAATGGAATGACATCTATTGTTTTTTGTCACTTGCGCAGACAAACTGCCCGGCCTCACCTGCGTCGAGGAAATCCTCATGCACCACCGCACCCTGGGCCGCAGCGGCCCACAGGTTTCCGCCCTCGGCCTTGGCTGCATGGGCATGTCCGATTTCTACGGCCCCAGCGACCGCGCCGAGAGCATCGCCACCGTGCACGCGGCGCTCGACGCCGGCATCACCCTGCTCGACACCGGCGACTTCTACGGCATGGGCCACAACGAGATGCTGCTGGGCGAGGCGCTGGCCGGCCGCCCGCGCGACGGCTACCAGCTCAGCGTGAAGTTCGGCGCGCAGCGCGGCCCCGACGGCAGCTGGCTGGGTTTCGACACGCGTCCGGCGGCGGTGAAGACCGCCGTGACGTACTCGCTCCGACGCCTGCGCACCGATTACATCGACGTCTACCGCCCCGCGCGGCTCGACCCGAACGTGCCGATCGAGGACACCGTGGGCGCCATCGCCGAGCTGGTGCAGGCCGGCTACGTACGGCATCTGGGGCTGTCCGAAATGGGCGTGGCGACGATCCGCCGTGCGCACGCCGTGCTGCCGGTGGCCGACCTGCAGATCGAATACGCGCTGATCACCCGCGGCATCGAGGCGGCGATCCTGCCGGCCTGCCGCGAGCTGGGCATCGGCGTCACTGCCTATGGCGTACTTTCGCGGGGCCTGATCAGCGGCCACTGGTCGATAGGCCGTGACGTCTCGCCGCGCGACTTCCGCCAGCACAGCCCGCGCTTCCAGGGCGCCAACCTCGAGCACAACCTGGCGCTGGTCGAACGCCTGCGCGCGCAGGCCGAGGCGCGCGGCGTCAGCGTGGCGCAGCTGGCCATTGCCTGGGCGCTGGCGCGCGGCGAGGAAATCGTGCCGCTGATCGGCGCCCGCTCGCGCACGCGCCTGGACGAAGCACTGGGTGCGCTGAAGTTCGCCCTCAGCGACGCCGACCTCGCGGCGCTCGAACACGCCGTGCCGCCGCATGCCGCCGCCGGCGATCGCTATGCCGCGCCGCAGATGGCCATGCTCGACAGCGAACGCAGCTGATGGGCGAAACCCCGCTGACCCGCGCTCGCGTGCTGGCCGCGGCCGAGGACGTACTGCGCCGTTTCGGGCCGGCCAAGGCCACCGTGGTCGATGTGGCGCAGGCGCTGGGCGTCAGTCATGGCAGCGTGTACCGGCATTTCGCCAGCAAGGCCGCACTGCGCGACGCGGTGCTGCGCGGCTGGCTGGAGCGCGTGTCGACGCCGCTGCAGGCGATTGCCGACGGCCGCGCCGCACCGCCACGCCGGCTGCGCCATTGGCTCACCGCCCTGCGTGACGCCAAACGCGGCAAGGCCAGCGGCGATCCGGAGCTGTTTGCCACCTACGGCGTGCTGGCCGGCGAGGCGCGCGAGGTGGTGGACGAGCATGTGGCCGGGCTGATCGGCCAGATCGCGCAGATCATCGAAGCCGGCGAGGCAAGCGGCGATTTTCGCCCGCTGGAAGCCAGCGCTGCGGCGACGGCGATCTTCCATGCGACGGCGCGCTTTCATCATCCGTCGATGGCGCAGCACTGGAGCGGCAGCGGCGAAGATGCCGCGTTCGAAATGCTGCTGGGACTGCTGCTGCAGGGCCTGCTGGTGCCATCGCGCTAGCTGCGCGGGGGCCGGTCGTGGCGACGAAACGACCGATCGGCAATAATCAGCGGTCTTTCCCCCACTTTTCCCTGCCGAGCCACCCCTGGTGGCTTGCGGACCGCCTTTCGGGAGCCAGCATGCAATTCATCTACACCATGAACGGGGTGAGCAAGATCGTTCCCCCGAAGCGCCAGATCATCAAGGACATCTCGCTCAGCTTCTTCCCGGGCGCCAAGATCGGCCTGCTCGGCCTGAACGGCTCGGGCAAATCGACGGTGCTGAAGATCATGGCCGGCGTGGACACCGACTTCCAGGGCGAGGCGCGCGCCAACCCCGGCACCAAGGTCGGCTACCTGGCGCAGGAACCGCAGCTCGATCCCGACAAGACCGTCCGCGAAGTGGTCGAGGAAGGTGTGGCCGAAATCCTCGACGCGCAGAAGCGCCTCGACGAGGTGTACGCCGCCTACGCCGAGGAAGGCGCGGATTTCGACAAGCTGGCCGCCGAACAGCAGCAGCTGGAGAACCTGCTGGCCGCCAAC
>JAJZGE010000189.1 GCA_021798675.1 Pseudomonadota bacterium
GGTTCCGGTTCCGGCGGAAGCGGCGGTGGCACCGGTGGTGGCACGGGCGGTGGCGGCACGACGAATCCGCCGGGCACGGGCGCCAACCTGCTGTTCAGCCCGTACAAGGACGTGACGATCAACATGAACTGGAACACCGACACCATGCAGACTGCCGCGGCGACGGGTTCGTCGATCCCGGTGGTGGGTACGGGCAGCCTGTATGCCAACTACGTGAGCAACCTCAGCGCGATCACGCTGGCCTTCGCCACCGGCGAATGCGGCAGCGAAAACTGGGGCGGCGTGCCGGGCGCGAGCTTCGCCAGCGCCAACATCCCGGCGCTGTCCAGCGCGGGCCTGCCCTATGTGGTCTCGACGGGCGGCCAGGCAGGCACCTTCACCTGCGGCAGCACGGCCAACTTCGCCACCTTCCTGGCGCGCTACATGTCGCCGCAGATGGTCGGCGTGGACTTCGATATCGAGGGCGGGCAGACGCAGGCCGACATCAACAACCTGGTGGCGGCAGCGGTGTACGGCCAGTCGCTGTACCCCAACCTGCGCTTCTCGTTCACCGTGGCCACACTGGGCGCGTCGGACGGCAGCTACGGCGGCGTGAACAGCTTGGGCGACATGGTGGTGCGGGCGGTGAAGGCGTCCACGCTCAGCAACTACACCATCAACCTGATGACGATGGACTACGGCGCGGCCAGTCCCAGCGTGTGCGTGGTGTCGAACGGTTCGTGCGACATGGCGCAAACGGCGATCCAGGCCGCGGTCAACCTGGAGCATACCTACGGCATCTCGCCCAACAAGATCGAGCTGACCCCGATGATCGGCGTCAACGACGTGTCCAGCGAGAACTTCAGCATCGCCAACGCCGGCACGCTGACCAGCTACGCGGTTTCCAACGGCCTGGCCGGCATCCACTTCTGGTCGCTGGACCGCGACACGCCGTGCAGCCAGGGCACCGCGTCGCCCACCTGCAACTCGGTGCCCTCGACCACGCCACTGGAGTACACCAAGAGCTTCCTGAGCGATCTGGGAAGGTAAGCGCGTTCATCTGCGGACGAGCGCAGTGCAACGGGCGCTGCAGCGATGCAGCGCCCGTTTTCATCGCGGTTTCGCGCAGCCGCTCAGGCCAGCGACCACGCCACGGGCTGCCCCGCGCGGAACGGCACGCAGCGGCTTTCGCCGAAGGGCAGGGCGTCGGGCACCGTCCAGGGCGTGCGCTCCAGCACGATCCGGTCGGCATTGCGCGGCAGTCCGTAGAAATCCGCGCCATGGAAGCTGGCGAAGGCTTCGAGCCGGTCCAGCTTGCCGGCCGCTTCGAATGCCTCCGCATACAGCTCGATGGCGGCGTGCGCGGTGTAGATGCCGGCGCAGCCGCAGGCGGCTTCCTTGGTTTCCAGCGCGTGCGGCGCGCTGTCGGTGCCGAGGAAGAAGTGCGGGTCGCCGCCGGTGGCCGCATCCACCAGCGCCTGGCGGTGCGTCTCGCGCTTCAGCACCGGCAGGCAGTAATGGTGCGGGCGGATGCCGCCCTCGAAGATCGCGTTGCGGTTGAGCAGCAGGTGGTGCGCGGTGATGGTGGCGCCGACGTGGGCCGGCGCCTCGCGCACGAACTCCACGGCGGCGCGCGTGGTGATGTGTTCCAGCACCATGCGCAGGTTCGGGAAACGCGCGCGCAGCGGGATCAGGTGGCGATCGATGAACGCCTGCTCGCGATCGAAGATGTCCACGAGCGGGTCGGTGACCTCGCCGTGCATCAGCAGCGGCAGGCCGTGTTGCTCCATCGCCTCGAGCGCGGCCTGCACGTTCGCCAGGTCACGCACGCCGGCCTGCGAGTTGGTGGTGGCGCCGGCGGGGTAGTACTTCACCGCGTGCACGATGCCGCTGGCCTTGGCGCGGGCGATCTCCTCGGGCGTGGTGGCTTCGGTGAGGTACAGCGTCATCAGCGGCTGGAAGCGCGTGCCTGCCGGCAGCGCGGCAAGGATGCGCGCACGGTAAGCCTCGGCCTGCGCCAGCGTGGCCACCGGCGGCTTGAGGTTGGGCATCACGATGGCACGGGCGAACTGCCGCGCGGTGTCCGCCACCACCGAGCCGAGTGCGGCGCCGTCGCGCAGGTGCAGGTGCCAGTCGTCGGGACGGGTGATTTCGAGGCGCATGGCGGTCATGGGTCGGCTCGGTGGGCGAATCGGGGGCGACATGGTATCGCGTGCGTGGGATGATCGGCTTGATGAGCAGCAGACCGGCCCCGGCACATCGCCTGCGCGACCTTGCCCTGTTGCGCCGTGTGCGCGACCGTATTGACCGCGAGCATGCGCAGCCGCTGAACGTCGAGGCGCTGGCGCAGGCCATCGGCATGTCGGCCGGGCACCTCAGCCGGCAGTTCAAGCTCGCCTTCGGCGAATCTCCGTACAGCTACCTGATGACGCGGCGCATCGAGCGGGCGATGGCGCTGTTGCGTCGTGGCGACCTGAGCGTCACCGAAGTCTGCTACACGGTAGGCTGCGCCTCGCTGGGCACCTTCAGCACGCGCTTCGCCGAACTGGTGGGCATGTCGCCCGGCGCCTACCGGCGCGAGGCCGCACGCGCCGCGGAGAGCTTGCCTTCCTGCATCGCGCGCCAGGTGATGCGACCGATCAGGAATCGAGAAGCGCCGGCGGATACGCTCGAACTAGCATGACGGCTCCTCAAGTCACCGCGAGCGCACCACCATGGACATCAGCATCCACGCCAGTTTCCTGCCGCACAGCGATCCGGACGCCTCGCTGGCGTTCTACCGCGACACCCTCGGCTTCGAGGTGCGCAACGACGTGGGCTACCAAGGCATGCGCTGGATCACCGTCGGGCCGGTTGGCCAGCCCGCTACCGCCATCGTGCTGTATCCGCCCAACGCCAGCCCCGGCGTCACCGACGACGAGAAGCGCACCATCGCCGAGATGATGGCCAAGGGCACCTACGCGACGATGCTGCTGGCCACGGCCGATCTCGACGCGGCGTTCGGGAAGATCCAGGCCAGCGGCGCCGAGATCGTCGAGGAACCGACCATGCAGCCCTACGGCGTGCGCGACTGCGCCATCCGCGACCCGGCCGGCAACCTGCTGCGCGTGCAGGAACGCCGCTGAGCTTTCGATATCGCCCGATGCCCAGGAGTTTGTGATGAGTCCGGTTGCCAGCAAAGTTGCGAAGAAGACCCCCCGCGTAGCCGCTCCTTCGTCCGGCAAGGCGGCCACCTTCAGCGCCGAGGAAAAGGCCGCGATGAAGGCGTATGCGCAGGAACTGAAGGCGCAGGCCCGCGCGGACCGGAGCCGCCAGGACGGCGAGCGCGAGGTGCGGGCGGCGATCGCCAGGATGGCGGCTTCCGATCGCGCCATGGCCGAGCGGGTGCATGCCCTGGTCAAGGCCCATGCCCCGCTGCTGGTGCCGAGGACCTGGTACGGCATGCCCGCGTATTCCAGGGACGACAAGGTCGTCTGCTTCTTCAAGGACGCGCAGAAGTTCAAGGACCGCTATGCCACCCTGGGCTTCAACGACAGCGCCGCGCTTGACGACGGCGCCATGTGGCCCACCGCGTTCGCGCTGAAGGCCATCGACGCCGCGGTGGAGAAGCGCATCGCGGCGCTGCTGAAGAAAGCGGTGGGCTGAGGCGCCGCCAGCGGTTACGATCCGGTGCTTCCCTGCCGACCGAGGCCGTTCGCCATGCGCAAGATCGTTCCGGGTTCCTGTTGTGCGTTGCTGGGTATGGCGCTGGCCTTGTCCGCGTCGGGCGGCATGGCCGCGGAT
This sequence comes from Pseudomonadota bacterium, assembly GCA_021798675.1. The sequence continues at coordinate 3,763 of JAJZGE010000189.1, forward strand.
GCGCCGCCGCCCATGGCGAAAGTCGCCGACGGCATGCTGTCCGGCATCCACGACGCCAAGGCCGGCCTGGACGAGTTCAAGGGCATTCCCTACGCCGCGCCGCCGGTGGGCGCCTTGCGCTGGAAGCCGCCGCAACCGGCGGCCGCGTGGCACGGTGTGCGCGCGGCCGACCGCTTCGGCCCGCGCTGCATGCAGCGGCCGCTGTATGGCGACATGGTGTTCCGTTCCAACGGCATGAGCGAGGACTGCCTCTACCTCAACGTGTGGACGCCGGCGCATCACGCCAAAGGCAAGTTGCCGGTGCTGGTGTACTTCTACGGCGGCAGCATGCTGGCGGGCGACGGCTCGGAGCCGCGCTACGACGGCGCCAGCCTGGCGCAACGCGGCATCGTCACCGTCACGGTGAACTACCGCCTCGACGTGTTCGGCCTGCTTGCCTTGCCCGCGCTGGCCGCCGAGTCGCCGCAGCATGCCGCCGGCAACTACAGCCTGCTCGACATGACGGCCGCGCTGCAGTGGGTACGCAACAACATCGCCGCGTTCGGCGGCGACCCGGCGCAGGTCACCATCGGCGGCGAGTCGGCGGGTTCGATGGCGGTCTCGGCGCTGATGGCCTCGCCGCTGTCGAAAGGGCTGATGCAGCGCGCGATCGGCGAGAGCGGCGGCCTGCTGGGCAATCTCAAGCCGGAGCCGTTCGCGCGGGCCGAGCAGCGCGGCGAGAATTTCATGCGCAAGGTCGGCGCCCGCTCGCTGGCCGAGCTGCGCGCGATGCCGGCGGCCGAGCTGCTCAAGGCGCTGGGCAACTCGGACAGCGACAGCTTCAACCCGACCATCGACGGCTATTTCCTGCCACGTTCGCCCGGCGCCATCTACGCTGGCGGCGACCAGGCGCACATCCCGCTGCTGGTCGGCTCGAATTCGCAGGAGGGCTATTACGCGGCCCTGCTCGGCGGGCAGGCGCCCACGCCGGCCAATTACCGCGCCGCGGTGCTGAAGATGTTCGGCGCGGCGCACCTGGACGCAGCGCTCAAGCTCTACCCGGGCAACGACGAGGCCGAAGTGAAGTCCTCCGGCACCGCGCTGTCCGGCGACCAGTTCATCGCGTTCTCCACCTGGCGCTGGATGGACTGGCAGCATCGCACCGGCCACGCGCCGGTCTACTACTACTACTTCGAGCAGCCGCGCCCGGCCAAGCGCGACGGCAGCGCCGGCCCGGGCACCGGTGCGGTGCACAGCGGCGAGATCGAGTACGCGCTGGGCAACCTGGACGGCAACAAGGTCTATGCGTGGACGCCCACCGACCGCCGGGTCTCCGCCACGATGGAGGGCTACTGGGCCAACTTCATCAAGACCGGCAACCCCAACGGCGCAGGGCTGCCGCATT
>JAJZGE010000190.1:0-3872 GCA_021798675.1 Pseudomonadota bacterium
CGATCGGGTTGCCGTCGTTGTCGTTGACCTTCAGCTTGCCGCTCTCGAAGTTGCGCACGCGCAGCGACAGGCGCTGCTTGCTGAAGAACGGGTTGGTCCAGCGCAGGCCCTCTTCGCGCACGGTGCCGGCGTATTTGCCGAACAGCTGCTGCACCTGGCCCTCGTTCGGCGCCACCTGGAAAAAGCCCTTGGCGAGAAACGGCAGCAGCACGCCCAGCGCCACGCCGAGGATGAAGCCGATCGGCGTCTGGCTGCTGAAGAGGTACAGCGCCAGTGCCGCCTGCACCAACATCAGCCCGATGAAAGGGATGCCGCTGACCGAAAAACCCTTGCGCTCGTTCATGGAATCGCTCTCCCTGTGGTTTCGCAAAGTAGATATCAAAGTGATATCACAATACAAGTGCCCAGTGGCCAGCGCCATGGCCCGTCCCTGCACCCTTACAATGCCGGTTTGCCCCAGGAACTTCGCGATGAAACCGTTCGGCACCCCGCACTCCGATCATGCGCTGCGCGTCCTGCTGCTGGGCGCCGGCGAGCTGGGCAAGGAGGTGGCGATCGAGCTGCAGCGCTATGCGGTGGAGGTGATCGCGGTGGACCGCTACGCCCATGCGCCGGCGATGCAGGTGGCGCATCGCAGCCACGTCATCGACATGCTCGACGGCAACGCGCTGCGCACGGTGATCGAACGGGAACAGCCCGACCTGGTGGTGCCGGAGATCGAGGCGATCCACACGCCCACCTTGATCGAGCTGGAACAGCAGGGCCTGCGCGTGATCCCCACCGCACGCGCCGCCTGGCTCACGATGGACCGTGAAGGCATCCGCCGGCTGGCCGCCGAGGAGCTGCAGCTGCCCACCTCGCGCTACCGCTTCTGCGACGACCAGGCGCAGTACCGCGAGGCGGCCGCCGCGATCGGCTACCCGTTCGTGATCAAGCCGGTGATGAGTTCCTCCGGCAAGGGCCAGAGCGTGGTGCGCGGCGCCGACGATCTGCAGCACGCGTGGGATTACGCGCAGTCCGGCGGGCGTGCGGGCAAGGGCCGGGTGATCGTCGAGGGCTTCGTCGATTTCGACTACGAGATCACCCTGCTGACCGTGCAGCACGCGGCCGGCGTCAGCTTCTGCGCGCCGATCGGCCATCGGCAGGAGGACGGCGACTACCGCGAGTCGTGGCAGCCGCAGCCGATGAGCGACGCCGCGCTGGCCGAGGCGCAGCGGCAGGCCGCCGCGGTCACCGGCGCGCTGGGCGGCTGGGGCGTGTTCGGGGTGGAATTTTTCGTCAAGGGCGACGCGGTGATCTTTTCCGAGGTCAGCCCGCGTCCGCACGACACTGGCCTGGTCACGCTGATCTCGCAGGATCTGTCCGAGTTCGCGCTGCACGCACGGGCGATCCTCGGTCTGCCGATTCCAGTGATCCGGCAGCTCGGCCCATCCGCGTCGTGCGCGGTGCTGGTGGAAGGAGACGGCAGCGCGCCGCGCTACCACGGCGTGGCCGAGGCGCTGGCCGAACCGGACACCCAGTTGCGCATCTTCGGCAAGCCGGCGGTCAAGGGCCGCCGGCGCATGGCGGTGACGCTGGCGCGCGCCGATACGGTGCAGGCTGCGGTGGCCAAGGCGATACGTGCGGCCAGTTGCGTGCGTATCGAGTTGTGAGCGAAACCATCGAACGAATACGTGATGGGGCTGCGCCATGTGGGCAGACTGCGCATCCATGCCGCGACTTGGCACGAGCGATGGATGGGCCGCCACCCTACGGCATGGGTTCCCAGCCGTGGCTGCCGCGCAGCTGCAGTGGCCGGAAGCGGCGCTTGTAGTCCATCTTCGGGTGGCCGTCGATCCAGAAGCCGAGATACAGCCACGGTACGCCGCGACGGCGGGCCAGCTGGACCTGTTGCAGGATCGCGTAGGTACCGAGGCTGCGCGCATTCTCCGCCGGGTCATAGAACGTATAGACGGCGGAAAGCCCGTTGAGGCAGACATCGGTCACGGCGACTGCCAGCAGCCGCTCGCCCAGATGCAGTTCGAGAAACAGCGTGGGGCTCCACGGCGCCGTGAGGAAGCGGCGAAAGTCACTGGCCTCGGCGTCGTCCATGCCGCCGCCGGCATGGCGGCTCTGCAGGTAGCGCTCGTACAAGGCGTGGCGCTCGCGGTTGTAGCCGGGAATCGACTCACTGACGACGAGGTCGGCGTTGCGCTTCAGGCAGCGGCGCTGCGCGCGGTCGGGCTGGAAATTCGCCACGTCGAGGCGGCACGGTGTGCAGGCGTGGCACTGCGGGCAGTGCGGAAAGTACAGGTGGCCGCCGGCGCGGCGGAAGCCGCGCTCCAGCGCCGGGCCGTACAGGTGGTCAAGCTGCGGCGCCGCCGGATCGATCACCAGGTTCTGCGCGGTGCGCTCGGCGTAGTAGCCGCACGCGTGGGGCAGGGTCTGGAACAGCCGGACATGTTCGGAACGCATGGCCCGATTCTATGCCCGTGCGCCGGCCATGTTCCATCGGCTGCATCAGACGATATGCAGGTAGCGCAGCATCTGGATCGCGAACACCAGCACCACCGCGATCAGCAGGATGCGACGCACCAGCATCGGCGTGTTGCGCCGGGCGCTCTCGCTACCCGGGTTGCGCGCGGCGGCCAGCTCGTCGGCATGCCGGATCAGCGGCTCGATGCCGATCTCGCGCAGCAGTGCGCGCGCGCGCGCGTAGTCGTCGGCGTTGCTGATCCACACCTGCGCCCAGCTGTCGCGGTTGTCCTGCCGCTGCGTGTAGCTGAAGCGTTGCCAGGTGGGACGGTTGTAGTTGGAGCGATTGGCCACGGTCGCCTCGATGCCGTGTTCGGCCATCAGGGCGACCACGGCATCGATGTTTTCCTGGCGGGGCGAGGTATAGATCTGGCGCATGCGCGCAGTTTACCCGGCTTGGCCGGCGCTGGCCCGGCCAGCTTCCTCGATCAGGGCTGGCGCAGGCGGATCAACCCTTCCTGCGCGGTGGAGGCGACCAGCCGGCCGTCGCGGCTGAAGATCTGTCCGCGCGCGAGGCCGCGGCCGCCCTGCGCGGTGGGGCTGTCGAACGAGTACAGCAGCCATTCGTCGACGCGGAACGGGCGATGGAACCACAGCGCATGATCGAGGCTGGCCATCTGCACGTTCTGCGTCATGTAGGAAATGCCGTGCGGCAGCGTGGCGGTGCCGATCAAATGGAAGTCCGACGCATAGGCGAGCAGCGTGCGGTGCAGGATCGCCGCGTCGCTGACCGGCGCAGTGAGGCGGAACCAGATGTGCTGGATCGGCGGCCGCTTGACCGGATGCAGCTCGTCGCGCGGCCACACCTGGCGGAACTCGAACGGGCCGTCGATGCCCATCCAGCGCTGCAGCTTCACCGGCAGCCGCGCCAGCTCGTCCGGCGGCAGGTGGCGCATCGGCTCCAGATCGTCCGGCGCAGGCACTTCGGGCATGCTGGTCTGGTGTTCGACGCCCTGTTCCGGCAGCTGGAACGAGATCGAGCCGTTGAGGATCGGCTGGCCGTGCTGGATCGCCACCACCCGCCGCGAGGAGAACGAGCCGCCGTCGCGGGTGCGCTCCACGCTGTAGACGATCGGCGCATTGATGTCGCCGGCACGCAGGAAATACGCGTGCAGCGAGTGCGCCTCGCGGCTGGCATCCACCGTCTCCTGCGCCGCCGCCAGCGCCTGGCCCAGCACCTGGCCGCCGAACACGAAGCGGGTGCCGATATCGCGGCTCTGGCCGCGGAACAGGTTGTCCTCCAGCCGCTCCAGCTGCAGCAGTTCGACCAGTTCGGCCACGTGGGTCTCGCGCATGCAGGGGATTCGCTGTGCAGGGGATCAGGCGCCGATTATAGCGGGCGCGTGTTCGTTGCCGCG
>JAJZGE010000190.1:3882-5145 GCA_021798675.1 Pseudomonadota bacterium
CCCAAGGAAACAGCGGGCCGGGATCGAGCTTGCGCCGGATCATGTGCGCGGGATCGTCGCTGGCCGGCATCAGCGCGGTGTCCAGATCCTCGTGCCCGGCGATCTGCCGCAGCTGCGGGAACTCGTGGCGCAGCTGGGCGAGCAGGGCGCGCAGCGCGGCGATCTGGGCGGCCGTATAGGGCTCGGTCATCTGCTGGTGCTGCGAGTCCCACCAGTGCGGGTAGCGACCAAGGTTGACCAGCTCGATGCCGATCGAATCCGGGTTGTGGCCGCGCACGTGGTTGGCCACCCGCGTGCCCGGCACGTAGCGATAGATCGCGCCGTCGCGATCGATGTAGTAGTGGCCGCTGTTGCCCGTGCCGTTCTCGTACAGCGGTTTCTCGCCATAGGCGCGGGCGGTGGCCAGATCCGGGAGCTCGGTGCAGTGGATCACCACCAGCGCGACCGCGCTGGCCGGACGCGCGGGCAGCCGGGACACGTATGGCAGCGGCTGGTCGTGGATGGTCAAAGGCATGGCGGCAGTCTCGCATGCCCGGGGCGCCCCGCAAACGCCGCCTGTTACCATGCGCGACTCGCTTACCCAGTTTCATGGAGACCGCCATGCGCGGCCAGATCATCCTCTCGCACGGCTCGGACTCCGGCCCGGACGCCACCAAGGTGAGCGTGCTGGCCGCGCTGGCCGAGACGCTCGGCTGGCGCACGCAGCGGCCGGATTACCGTGCCGACGACGCGCGTGGCCACGCCGGTTCGGTGGCGCCGCGCATCGCGCGGCTGCGCGCCACGGTCGAGGCGCTGGATACGCCGCCGCTGCTGGTCGGTTCCAGCATGGGCGCGTTCGTTTCCGGTCTGGTGTCGCTGGATGTGCCGGTGGCCGGGCTGCTGCTGCTGGCGACGCCGAGCGCGATTCCCGGCCAGGTGCGCGCGTTCGACCTGCGTCGCGGCGTACCGACGCTGCTGATCCACGGCTGGCGCGACGAAACCTGTCCACTGGCCGGCGTGCATGCGTTCGCCGCGCAGCGCCGGCTGCCCTTGCTGGTGCTGGACGACGACCATCGGCTCGGTGCCAGCATGGACGCGATCGCCGGCCAGTTCCGCCTGCTGCTCGATCAGCTGGCGCCTGCCGCATGAATGCACCTTCCGCCAACGCGTTCTTCGCCACCTGCCCGAAGGGGCTGGAATACCTGCTGCGCGACGAGCTCATCGCGATGGGCGCCAGCGACGTGCGCGAGACGCTGGCCGGCGCGCACTTTTCCGGCACGCTGG
>JAJZGE010000191.1 GCA_021798675.1 Pseudomonadota bacterium
CGCCGACATCGCCGCCGCGCTGATCGCCAGCGGCCCGCGCCCGCGCGTGGCGGTGCTGCGCGAGCAGGGCGTCAACGGCCAGGTCGAGATGTCCGCCGCGTTCACCCGGGCCGGCTTCGAGGCGGTCGACGTGCACATGTCCGATCTGGCCAGCGGCCGCCTCAGGCTGGCGGACTTCCGCGGCGTGGCCGCCTGCGGCGGGTTCTCCTACGGCGACGTGCTCGGTGCCGGGCGTGGCTGGGCCACTTCGATCCTCTACAACCCGATGCTGCGCGAGCAGTTCGCCGCGTTCTTCGCCGACGAGAGCAAGTTCGCGCTCGGCGTGTGCAACGGCTGCCAGATGATGGCGCAGCTGAAGGAGATCATTCCCGGCGCGCAGCACTGGCCGAAGTTCCTGCGCAATACCTCCGAACAATACGAGGCGCGTTTGGCGACGGTGGAAATCCTCGACTCGCCCAGCCTGTTCTTCAAGGGCATGGCCGGCTCGCGGCTGCCGGTGGCGGTGGCGCACGGCGAGGGCCGGGTGAGCTTTCCGCAGGCGTGCAGCCCATCCAAGGCCAACGCCGCGCTGCGCTTCGTCGACAACCGCGGCAAGCCCACCGAAAACTTCCCGCTCAATCCGAACGGTTCGCCCGGCGGGCTCACCGGCTTCACTGCCGCGGGCGGCCGCGTGACCATCCTGATGCCGCATCCCGAGCGCGTGTTTCGCAGCGTGCAGCTGAGCTGGCATCCGGACAGCTGGGGCGAGGACTCGCCGTGGATGCGCATGTTCCGCAATGCCCGCGTGTGGTGCGGCTGAGCGCGCCCGCCGTGATCGGGATCTGAGCGATGCTGCGCCGGCCCACCGCCAGGGCGCTGCTTGCCGGGCTGGCCTGGGCCGCGCTGCTGGCGCTGCTGCCGTGGTGGCTCGGCTTGCCGTTGCTGCTGGCGTTGACGGCGGCGCTGCCGCTGCTGCTGCACCGACTGACGCAGGTGGATGCGCTGCGCCTTTCGCACGCGCTGGGCTGGGGTCTGGCAGGCCTGCTGTTCGCGCTGCAGCGCGCGCTTGGCGGTGATGCCCGGGCATTGTGTCTTGCGCTGCTTGCCGCGCTGGTCGGCTATAGCCTGCTGGCCGTGCTGCAGGCATGGCTGGGCCGTGCGCCTGGGCCTCTGGCCAACGGCGACAGCACGCCGGCGTGGCCCGAGCTGGCGCTGGCACCGATCGGACCGGCGGCGCAGATTATCGAACTGCAGCTGCCGCAGTGGCAGTCGGCCGATGCGCATCCCGGGGGCGCGCATTACGTGCAGGGCGGCTATCGCTTCGACGATGGCCTGCAGATCGACGATGTCGCGCTGCCGGTCGCCTGCAGCGACGACGCGCGCTGGTTCGTCGCGCGCTGCAGCGACGGTTCCGGCATCGTGCTGTGCGATTGCCAACGCGGCCAGCTGCATCGCCTGCGCGGCTGGCAGTTGAGCGGCTGGTATCGCGATCAGCCGTGGCTGAGCAGGGACGACGATGCGATGCCGCTGCCGCTGTCGGCCGTGCGGGATCAGGATGCGGCAGCGCATTGCGCGGCCGCCGAAGCATGATGCGACGCACACTTCCGTCCGCTCGCGCGCCGCTCGGCGCGATGCCCACGAGGCGGGCAGTGCTTGCGCCGAATCGGCCGCGGGAAAATAGTCGCATGCAGCACGGTGTGAGGTTTTCCGCCAGACGTCCTCCCGCATAATGGCGCAGTGAACATTCCGGCTTTTCCCCGCTCGCCCTTCTCGATCGCGCTCAGTGTGGTGGTGGTATCCGCCGACAGCGGCACGGTGCTGCGCGACTGTGCGCGGCGCCTGCTGGCCAGCTCCGTGTCACTGGAGCTGATCGTGGTGGACAACGGCTCAAATGATGGCGTGCCGCAGGCGATCGAACGCGCCTACGCGGACGACCCGCGGCTGAAGGTGTACTACAACCGCGCCAATCTTGGCTTCGGGCCGGCGGTGAATATCGGCGCCAGCAAGGCCAGGGGCAATGCGCTGTTGAGCCTGAACCCCGATTGCCTGCTGCGGGAAGGCGATCTGCAGCGGCTGCTGCAGGTGCTGGCAAGCAACCCCAAGGCCGGCCTGGTCGGTGCGGTGGTGTGCGACGCCGACGGCCGCCCCGATCCCGCTTCCTGGCGGCGCGATCCGTTGCTGCGCCGCGCGCTCAACACGGTGTTTGGACGGCCGGGCGAGGGCATCAATATCGCGCGCGAGATTCCCGCCGAGGTGATCGAGGCGGAAGCGGTGTCCGGCGCGCTGATGCTGATGCCGCGCGCGGTGTTTCATCGGGTCGGCGGGCTGGACGAGGAATTTTTCCTGCACTGCGAGGATCTGGATCTGTGCCGCCGTGTGCGCGACATGGATTACAAGGTGCTGCTGGCCGGCGATGTGCGCGTGCTGCATGGCAAGGGCAGCTCCAGCCGGCATCGCCCGATCTTTGTCAGCCGCTACAAGCATCGCGGCATGTGGCGCTGGTTTCGCAAGCACGATCCGGCCGCGCGCAATCCACTGCTGCGTGGCGCGGTCTGGCTCGGCATCTGGGTGCATTTCGTGCTGAAGATTCCGGGCCAGATCCTGCGCCGCTGAGGCGTGCAGCGGAAAGCTCCAGCGCCGGCAGCTGTGACATATTGAGCGCGCCGCCCGGCGTTTCCATTCCGATTTTCCATTGCCGATTTTCCACCCATGACCACGCCGCGCCGCCTTGCCAATCTCGCGACCCTCGGCCTGCTGGCGATGACGGCGGTGTGGGGCTCTACCTTCGTGCTGATCAAGGACGTGCTGGCGCGCATGCCGGTGGCGGATTTTCTCGCCGTGCGCTTTCTGCTGGCAGCGGCCGCGATGCTGGCGCTGTTCGCGCGCTCTGTGCTGCAGCTGGGCCGGCGGCAGATCGGGCGCGGTTTGCTGCTGGGGCTGGTGTATGGTGCCGGCCAGCTGCTGCAGACCTGGGGTCTGGCGCTGATCGCGCCAAGCGTCAGTGGCTTCGTCACCGGCATGTATGTGGTGTTCACGCCGATCCTGGCGCTGCTGCTGCTGCGCCAGCGGATGGCTGCCGGCGTGTGGCTGGCGGTGCTGCTGGCCACGGCGGGGCTGGCGCTGCTCACGCTCAACGGGCTCTCGGTGAACCTCGGCGTGTGGCTGACGCTGGCCTCGGCCGCGCTGTACGCGCTGCACATCGTCGGCCTTGGCCAGTGGTCGCGGCCGGGCGAGGCATTCGGGCTGTCGGCGGTGCAGATGGTGGCGATCGCGGCGGTCTGCCTGTTCGCCACGCTGCCGCACGGCCTTGCGCTGCCGTCCGATCGCCGCGCGTGGCTGGCGGTGCTGTACATGGCGCTGGTCGCCGGTGCCGGCGCGATGCTGATGCAGACCTGGGCGCAGGCGCATATGCCGGCTGCGCGCGCCGCCATCGTGATGACCACTGAACCGGTGTTCGCTGCGGCGTTTGCAGTGCTGTTCGGCACCGATGTGCTGAGCTGGCGCATGCTGGTCGGCGGCGTGCTGGTGCTGGCGGCGATGTATCTGGTGGAGCTGCTGCCACCGCGTGGCGGCGCGGGCAGGGAGCTGCCGGCCGAGGCGATCCATCACGAGGTGTGAGCGGCGACGCGGATAACGGCCAGCCGCCCGGTTCAGCCGCTCATTCCCGCCGATGGCGGGCGGCCCGCGATTGCAAGGCGACACGCATCAGGTACGCCACGATGGCCACGTTGGCCAGCAACGTGGCCAGCTTGATCCAGCCGAAGTGGAGCAGCGTCTCGTACAGCTCCAGCGGAATCAGCGAGCCGGTGGCGATCACCGTGAACCACTCGGCCCAGTACTTGCGCAGCCACAGGCCGATACCTTCGGTGGCAAACAGCGCCGCATACGCCAGCGCCACGCTGCCGATCGCCACGAACTTGCTCGGCCCCATTGCCCTCAGCGCGCCGACCAGCTGCCAGCGCAGGCTGTTGCTGCCGGCCAGCGAGAGATGCTGCAGCCAGTGCACCAGCTGATTGAAGTTCTCGGTATGGTTCAGGCGGAAGGCTTCCAGCGCCACCAGGATCAGCGCCAGCGTCTGCACCGCCTTGTACACCGCGATCACGCGCAGGCCGACCCGGTGCTGCGATTCGGTCGTCTCGGCGGGCGGTGGGCGGGTGCTGCGGTCGGTGTCGGGCATGGCGGCGCATCGGGAGGCGAGCGGTGATTGTCACCGCATGGCCATGAATGGTCGATACCGGCGCACGATCAGCGGCCGACGCGATCGATGCTTTCCACGTAGACCAGTTCGCAGGCACCAGCGCCGGTGTCATCGCGGGTCATCGAGGTGTTCCAGTGCCAGCCGTCCGCACGGCTGGCGTCGACCAGGAAGCCTTCGATGTGCACCACTTCGCCCGCACGCACCGCGCGCAGCTGGTGCAGCACGCCGGCGTCGGCGGGAATCATGTGCATGTTGGCGCTGGAGGTTTCGATCTCGCGACGCGGGATCGGAAACTGCTTCACGTGCCAGTAGTAGAAGCGGTCGGACTGGCTGATCTCGATCTGCGCCAGCACCGCGCTGTCGGACATGCGGCCCCAGCCCAGCGCGAGATCCTCGGGAATGAGTCTGGCGTCGGCACCGAAGGAATAATCCTTGCGCGACAGCACGCGCGCGGTGATGTCGACATGCGCGCGGGTGGTGAGGGTGACGTCGCCCTGCTGCAGCTGGGCGCCGTGCTCGAGGTCGACCTGCACCGGGGCGTCGGGTGCCAGCACGCCGGGCGGCGGCTGCAGCGGGCGACCACGCCACCATGATGCCGCGCCCCACAGCACCAGCAGCAGGGTGGCACCGAACCAGAGCTTGCGCATGCTCAGCGGAAGTCGGCTGCCAGCACATCGCGCTGTGCGGGCGTCAGCGCGGCCTCGACGCGGCAGGCCGGATGCGTGCTGCGCATGATCACCGGGTGGCGGTAGTCGTTCCACGCGGCCAGCATCGCCGGGCTCAGCTCGAAGCGCAGGAAGTGCACGGCCGAGGTCTTCTGCGCGTTGCTGCGTTCCATGTCCTCGTCGGCGATCGCGGTGACGCGGTCATCCCCCACCTGCAGCTCGATGTGGTCTTCCAGCCCGCGCAGCTTCTGCAGTTCGCGCGCGCGCTGGGCAGGGTCGTCGTACTGCACCAG
>JAJZGE010000192.1 GCA_021798675.1 Pseudomonadota bacterium
CGGCGGCGCTCTACGCCTTGCACATCGTGCTGCTGGGGCAGTGGTCGCGTGCGGGCGAGGCGTTCGGCCTGTCGGCGGTGCAGATGGTCGCCATCGCGGTGGTCTGCCTGTTCGCCACGCTGCCGCACGGCGGACCCGTGCAGCCGCCGGACCGCGCCGCATGGCTGGCCGTGCTCTACATGGCGCTGATCGCCGGCGCCGGTGCGATGCTGATGCAGACCTGGGCGCAGGCGCACATGCCCGCCACGCGCGCGGCCATCGTGATGACCACCGAACCGGTGTTCGCTGCCGCCTTCGCGGTGGCGCTTGGCAGCGATGCGCTCACCTGGCGCATGCTGGCCGGCGGTGCGCTGGTGCTGGGTGCGATGTACCTGGTCGAGTTGATGCCGCGCCGTTCGGCGGCGCTGGCTGCGGAGGCTGTGCACCACGAGGTGTAAGTCGCGCCGGCCGGCGACTCAGCCGCGCGCGATGAACGCCGCCGCCCGTTCGCCGATCATCGCGCAGGCGGCCTGGGTGTTGCCGGAGATCAGCGTCGGCATGATCGAGGCATCGGCCACGCGCAAGCCGGCGACGCCGCGCACCCGCAGTTCGGGATCGACCACGGCGTCGTCGTCGCTGCCGATGCGGCAAGTGCCCACCGGGTGGTAGATGGTGTCGGCGTGTGCCCGCACGATCTCGCGCAGGCGGGCTTCGTCATCCGTCTCGGCGTCGTACAGCGCCGGCCCCGCGTAGCGCGCGAAGGCGGGCGCGGCGAGGATGCGGCGCGCCAGTGCGGTGCCGGCGAGCAGCGTTTCCACGTCGCGCCCGTCGCTGAGGAAGGCAGGGTCGATCTGCGGTGCGCGGCGGGCGTCGGCGCTTGCCAGCCGCACGCTGCCGCGGCTGTGCGGGCGCAGCACGCAGGTATGCAGCGACAGTCCGCGGGTGGCGTGCAGGCGGCGGCTGTGGTTGTCCACGATGCCGATGCACAGGTGCATCTGCACGTCGGGACGGTCCAGATCGGGCCGCGTGCGCAGGAAGCCGCCGGCCTCGGCGACGTTGCTGGTGAGCAGGCCCGTGCCGCGACGGAACGGCGCGATGGCGCGCAGCACCTGCGGCACGATGGACGGCACGGTGCCGAACAGGCCGTGGTCGTTCACCCTCCGACTGATGACGAAATCCACGTGGTCCTGCAGGTTCGCGCCCACACCGGGACTGTCGTGCAGCACCGGGATGCCCAGTTCGCGCAAATGACCGGCGGGGCCGATGCCCGAGAGCATCAGCAACTGCGGCGTGCCGAAGGCGCCGGCTGACAGCACCACCTCCGCGCGCGCGGCGTACGTGCTGCCATCGACGCAGGCGACACCGCGGGCGCGGCCGTCTTCGAGCAGTACGCGCGCCACCGGCGTGTCTGCCAGCACAGTCAGGTTCTTCGGCGCCAGCGTGGCGAGGTAGGCGCGTGCCGCGTTCCAGCGCTGGCCGCGGCGCTGGAACACCTGGTACAGGCCTGCGCCTTCCTGGCTGGCGCCGTTGAAGTCGGTATTGAGTGGATGGCCGCACTGCACGGCGGCGTCCACGAAGGCGCGCGCGCAGTCGCTGGGGCTGGCCAGGTCGCTCACCGCCAGCGGGCCGCCGATGGCGTGCCAGGCGTCGGCGCCGCGCGCGTTGTCCTCGCCGCGCAGGAAGTATGGCAGCACGTCGCCCCACGCCCAGCCGCTGGCGCCGAGACGTGCCCAGTCGTCGTAGTCCTCGCGCTGGCCGCGGATGTAGATCATCGCGTTGATCAGGCTGGAGCCGCCCAGCCCGCGCCCGCGCGGCTGTACGCCGCGGCGCCCGCCCAGGCCCGCCTGCGGCACGGTGCGATAGCTGTAGTTGCGCGCGTTGCGGAACGGCACCAGGGTGGCTATGCCCAGCGGCACGTCCGAGCGGATGCCGCTTTTCGCGGGGCCGGTCTCGAGCAGCAGCACGGAGGCCTCCGGCCGCGCCTGCGCCAGCCGCGTGGCGCAGGCGCAACCGGACGGGCCGGCGCCGACGATGATGTAGTCGAAGCTGCCGCGTGGCGCGTCCATGTCAGCCCGGCAACTGCTTGGTGCCGAAGATCTTGTCACCGGCGTCGCCGAGGCCCGGCAGGATGTAGCCGTGATCGTTGAGCCGCTGGTCGATGGCTGCGGTGTAGATCTCGATATCGGGATGCGCGGCCTCGATGCGCTTGAGCCCCTCCGGCGCGGCGACCAGGAACAGCCCCTTGATGCGCGTGCAACCGGCGGCCTTGAGCATGTCCACGGTGGCGACCAGGGTGCCGGCGGTGGCCAGCATCGGGTCGACGATCAGTGCGATGCGCTCGTCCATGCGACCGGTGAGCTTCTCGTAGTAGGCGATCGGCTGCAGGGTCTGCTCGTCGCGCTGCAGGCCCACCACGCTGACCTTGGCGGCGGGGATCAGGTCGAGCACGCCGGGCAGCATGCCGAGGCCGGCGCGCAAGATCGGCACGATGGTGATCTTGGCGCCCTTGATCCGCTGCACGGTGAGCGGGCCGGCCCAGCCGTCGATGTGTTCCTCGACCGTTTCTAGGTCCTTGGTGGCCTCGTAGGTGAGCAGGGCGGCGACCTCGCCGGCCAGCTCGCGGAATTCCTTGGTGCTGATCCCGGCGCGCCTCATCAGGCCGAGCTTGTGCTGGATCAGCGGGTGGCGGACTTCGACGGTTTTCATCGGCCAAGCATAGCCCCACACCTGGCGCGGGAAACCGCCGGGGGCGGCTTTCGGTATCGCGTCTGCCGTGGCGCGGGGAGTTACGAAAAAAGGCGCCGCCTCGCGGCGGCGCCTTGGTACACCGGTGCCGGATTGCTCAGTGCCCGGCGGCAGCCGCGGCACCACCCTTGAGGCAGGTGCTCATGAAGGTCTTGCGATCGGCGCCCTTGAGCGACTTGCCCTTGGCTTCGGCGTTGCAGGCCTTCATTTTTTCCTGTTGGGTGGCCTTGGCGGTGGTGGGTGCGGCGGCGCCATGCCCCTTGAGGCAGGAGCTCATGAAGGCCTTGCGTTCGTCACCCTTCTTGCCGGTGGCCTGGTGGCTGCAGTCGGCCATGCGCTGCTGCTGCGGCGTGAGCGCCTTCTTGGCGGCAGCCTGCGGCGTGGCGGCGAACGCGGCGGTGGTGGCGCAGGCGAGAACGGCGCAGGCGACGAGCTGGCTGAAACGCAGAGTCATGGTGGTTCCTCCCGAGGTGACCGGCGGCTGCCGGCGCAGGCAGTCTATCGCCGCCAGGGACGCACCGAGGCTGAACGGGAGGAGGGGGGTGTAGGCCGGGCGCCCGCCGCGATGTCGGCGGCGGGCGCTGGGCCGCGGTCCGCTCAGGCCGCCTTGCTTTCGCTCTTGCGCGGGCCTTCCAGCAGGGCGTGGCGCACGTGCGAGACCACCAGCTCCACTTCCGCGCTGGTGACGTTGAAGTGCGGGGTGAAGCGCAGCGAATTGACCCCGCCGTGGATCACGCCGATGCCGCGCTCGCGCAGGTACTCCTCGGTGGAGCCGGCGCCGTAGCACTTGAACTGCGGGGCCAGCTCGCAGGAAAACAGCAGGCCGGTGCCCTGCACCTTGGTGATCAGGCCGCCCAGCTCGTCCTTCAGGGCGTTGAGCTTGTCCACGAACTCCTTGCCGCGCTCGCGGATGTTGGCCCGCACGGCGTCGGTGAGTTCGCCCAGCGTGGCCAGCGCCACGTCCAGCGCGCGCGGGTTCGCGGTCATGGTGTTGCCGTAGACGCCCTTGCGGTACAGGCCGGCGGTACGCTCGCTGACTGCCAGCACCGACAGCGGGTACTGGCCGGCGTTGAGCGCCTTGGAGAAGGTTTCCATGTCCGGCGCGGGCAGCTTCTCGAAGCCGGGGTAGTCGGTGAGCGAGAGCACGCCGTGCGCACGCAGGCCGGCCTGGATCGAGTCGACCAGCAGCAGGCTGCCGTGCGATTCGGTGAGCCGGCGCGCGGCGGCGTAGAACTCCGGCGTCACCGCGCGGCCCGGATCGCCTTCGCCCATCACCGGTTCCAGGAACATCGCCTCGATGAACCAGCCGTTCTTGTCGGCATCGGCGAACGCGGCTTCCAACTGGGCCACGTTGTAGGGCTCGACCACCAGCACGCTGTCCTCGTGGCGGTAGCTGGCGAGGTACTGCTGGTAGGTCTTGCGCGAGGAGTCGGAATACAGCGCCGGCTTGTCAGTGCGGCCATGGAAGGCGCCCTTCACCACCAGGCGCTTGATCGTGCGCCCGGCGTAGCGGCCGCCGGCGTCGGTCATCAGCTTGGCGTTGACGTCGGCGATGCGGCAGGCCAGGCCCACCGACTCGGAGCCGGAGTTCAGGCACAGGTAGCGCGCATATGGGTTGCCGCCGCGGTTGCGGCCCAGCTCGCGGTTCAGCGCCTGGGTGAAGCGCAGCTGCGACACGCTGGGCGTCATCACGTTCGCCATCACCTGCTCGCGCGCCAGCGCGGCGTCGATGGCCGGGTGGTTGTGGCCGAAGCCGAGCATGCCGTAGCCGCCGTTGTCGTGCAGCACGGCGCCCTTCAGCGTGACGATCCACGGACCGCGCGCGGCAGCCGGCAGGTAGGGGTTGATCGCGTCGTCGGGGTAGAAGTTGACGAAGCCGGCCTGTGCCTGCGCCAACTGCTCCGCCTCGTCCAGCTTCAGGAACTCGCCCAGCTCGTTGCGCAGTTCGCGATGGCGCGCCACCGCGGCGGACACGGCTTCGCCCAGCATGGCGTCGGCGGCGGCCATGCGCTCGATGCTGGCGTCATCCAGGCCGGTGGTGCGCGGCTTGCCGCCGAATTCGCGCAGTTCGCGCAGCTGATCGATCAAACCCATGGTGTTCTCCTCGAAATCCGTCGGCGCCTCGCACCCAGCGCGAAGCAGGCCGACGTATAGGGCGTGGTGTGCGCGACAGGTCATCCGGCTTCGCGGGCGGCGCGCATCCACGAACGCCAAGGATAACCCGTGGGGTAGGCTGCCCGGTACCCCCTGGCGGCATCGAAACGCCTTGCACTGCAGCAACTTGCGCGCGAATGACGCCTGTCACACGCGATACCTGACGGTGGCGACTGGGGTGCTCGGGACGCCTTGCCTAAGCTCCGTGGCATGTCCCGCAAGCCGCGGGCCCACCGGCTCTTCCCCGCATGCGGG
>JAJZGE010000193.1 GCA_021798675.1 Pseudomonadota bacterium
TCTAGGGTGTGCATTTTCCGGCGGGTACCGAGCCGGCTGACATCGGCTGGAAGGCGCTGGCGGTGAACCTGTCCGACCTCGCCGCGATGGGCGCCACGCCGGCCTGGGCGTTGCTGGCATTGACCCTGCCGCGGCCGGATGCGGCCTTCGTCGACGGCTTCGCCGAGGGCTTCGCGCAACTGGCGGGCCAGTATCGGCTGGCCCTGGTGGGCGGCGACACCACACGCGGCGCGCTCACCCTCAGCGTCGCCGTGCACGGCTTCGTGCCGCCCGGGCAGGCGTTGACCCGGGCTGGCGCGCAGGTGGGCGATGCGGTGCTGGTCACCGGTACGCTGGGTGATGCGGCGGCGGGACTGCGCTGCCTGCCATCGCGCATGGACATCCAGGCAACCGCGCGCGACTTCCTGGTGAACCGCCTGAACCGGCCGACGCCACGGGTGGCGGCCGGGCTCGCGCTGCGCGGCCGCGCCAGCGCCTGCATCGACGTGTCCGATGGCCTGCTCGCCGACCTCGGCCATGTCTGCACGGCCAGCGGCGTGGGAGCGGAGATCGATGCGGCCCTGCTGCCGTGCTCGCCGGCTTTGCTCGGCGCGTTCGACGAAGCCGCGGTGCGCGATTTCGCGCTGACCGGCGGCGACGATTACGAGCTGTGCTTCACCGTGCCGGCCGCGCGGATGGACGAAGTGCGGGACGACCTCGCGAAGCTCGGCTGCGGCGCCACGCGCATCGGCCGCATCGTGGCGGGCGAGGGCGTGCGTGTGCGCGGTGCGGATGGCGCATGGCTGGAACCGGCGCGGTCGGGCTGGGATCATTTCGCGCCATGAGTGCCTCCACCGAACGCAAGACGCTGACTCCCGCGCAACGCCGCACGCTGCTCGCCACGCCGGCGGGCTGGATCGCCTGCGGTCTGGGCTCCGGCCTGGCGCCGGTGGCGCAGGGCACCTTCGGCTCGCTGGCGGCGATCCTGCCGTGGCTGCTGTTGCGCGGCCTGTCGTTGCCGCTCAACGGGCTGGTCATCGTGCTGGGCTTCGCACTGGGCGTGTGGGCCTGTGAGCTGGCCGGCCGCGCGCTGGGCGTGGACGACCACCGCGCGCTGGTGTGGGACGAATTCGTCGGCCAGTGGATCGCGCTGCTGCCCGCGCTCGTGGCGCCGTGGTGGGCGGTGGCCGCCGGCTTCGTGCTGTTCCGCCTGTTCGACGTTTGGAAGCCGTGGCCGATCCGCGAGTTCGACCGCCGACTCAAGGGTGGCCTCGGCGTCATGGTGGACGACGTCATCGCCGGCGGGTTCGCCGCCGCGGTGCTGGCGGTCGTGCTGCACTACCTGCGCTGAATTCAGGCCACGCAGCCAAGACCGCGCAGGGTGGCCTCGATCGCCTGATCCAGCGGGGTGCGCGGCTCCTCGCCCAGCCACACGCGCAGCCGGCGATTGTCCAGTTGCAGCGGTTCGCGCCCATCTGTTCGAGGCGCTGACGGCCTACGTGGCCGAGGGCGCCTGAAGGGGCCTCACTTTTCGTTGTGCCCCGGTCCGTAGCGCCGGTCCGGGCGGCGATACGCCGCCACGCTGGCCAGCCGCGGCGTGTCGTAGGCGAATTCCAGCAGCACGCGCAGCCGGCTGGTGCGCACCGGATCGAAGCGGGTGAGCTTCTTGTGGCCGATGGTGGTGCCCCAGGTGAGCGGTTGCCACGCGCTGCCGTTCCATGTCTCGACACGATGGTTGGCGATGTTCTGGCCAAAGGCGATCGCCTCACCGAGTTCCAGCGTGTCGAATTCGACTTCGCGCGGCAGTTCGATTTCCAGCCACGCGTTGCGCACGCTGCGCGCGGCACTCCAGTAAGCCTCGGGGTTGGCGTCGAGCACGCCGGAGGCCGGGTGTGCGAGGTCGCTGCTGCTGGCGCGCACGCTGCCGCCTCGCAGAAGATTGCGCGCGAACAGCGCGGTGCGCTCGGCGGTGAAACCTTGCAGCGAAGCGATGTCTTCCGGATCGAACAGGCCGTCGCGGTTCGGCGGCACGTTGAGCAGCAGCTTGCTGTTGCGTCCCACCGAGCTGAAGTACAGCTCCATCAGGCCGTCGGGCGAGCGCACCTGGTCGTTCTGCTCGGGGTGCCAGAACCAGCCGGGGCGGATCGACACGTCGGATTCGCCCGGCCGCCACGCGCTGCCGTGCGGGTCGCCATGGCCCAGCACGTCGCCGACCCAGGGGCGGTCGTAGCCGGGGTAGGGCACGCTGGCCGGGTCGATGCTGGCCCAGCAGGTTTCGCCGGCCACGCCTTTCTCGTCGCCGATCCAGCGTACGTCGGGGCCGGCGTCGGAGAACATGATGGCGTCGGGCTGCAGGTGGCGCACGGTGGCGTGGATGCGCGGCCAGTCGTAGGCCTGCTTGCGGCCGTTGGGACCTTCGCCGTTGGCGCCGTCGAACCACACTTCCACAATCCTGCCGTAGTGCGTGAGCAGTTCGGTGAGCTGCGCAATGTAGAAGTCGTTGTAGGCCTGGCCGCTGCCATAGCTCGTGGCGTTGCGGTCCCACGGCGAGAGATAGATGCCGGCACCCAGGCCTTCGGCGCGGCAGGCGTCGGTGAACTCGCGCACCACGTCGCCGTGGCCGTTCTTCCACGGGCTGTACTTCACCGAATGTTGCGTGGTGGCGGTAGGCCACAGGCAGAAGCCGTCGTGGTGCTTGGCGGTGAGGATCATGCTGCGGAAGCCGGCCTGCTTCGCCGTGCGCGCCCACTGCCGTGCATCCAGCTTGCGCGGGTTGAAGATGCGGGGCGATTCGGTGCCGTCGCCCCATTCCTTGCCGGTGAAGGTGTTCACCGTGAGGTGCACGAACATCGCCAGTTCGTCGCGTTGCCACTGCAGTTGCTGCGGCGTGGGGCGCGGGCGCGTCCCGTTGCCGATGGGCAAGGGGCGGGTGGCGGCCTCGCCGGTGCGCGGCACGCCGAGGGCGCCGAGCGAGGCGATGGCGGAGCCGGCGAACAGGAAGCGGCGACGATCCATGGGAGATCCGGAAGCAGGGTGCGGTGCCGGCATTTGTACGATTTATAACGATCCAATAGCAAGCTCGCCCTCGCGCGGCCAAGGTGCGTACGCCGCTTGCATTCGTTGCCGGCGCCGACGCAGCATGCGCGCATTCGCCGCCTTGCCTCGCTGGAGTTCCCCCATGCAATACCGCCACCTCGGTCGTTCCGGCCTGCCGCTTTCCGTCCTTTCCTTCGGCGCCTGGACCACGTTCGGCAAGAGTGTGGGACGCTCGCTGGCGCGCGAGATGCTGGCATTGGCATGGGATCACGGGGTCAATTTCTTCGACAACGCGGAAACCTACGGCAATGGCGTGGCGGAATCGCTGATGGGCGACGTGCTGGCCGACCTGCGCTTTCCGCGCGACAGCTGGTGCGTGTCGAGCAAGGTGTTCTTCGGTGCGCAGGAGCATCCCAGACCCACGCAGCGCGGACTCTCGCGCAAGCACGTGATCGAGGCCTGCCACCAGGCGCTACAGCGCCTGCGCGTGGATTACCTCGACCTGTATTTCTGCCATCGGCCCGATCCCGACACGCCCGTCGCGGAGACCGTGGCGGCGATGGACATGCTGGTGCGCCAGGGCAAGGTGCTCTACTGGGGCACCAGCGAGTGGCCGGCGGAGGCCATCGTCGAGGCGCACCGCGTGGCGAAGGAAAACCACCTCACCGCACCGACCATGGAGCAGCCGGAATACAACCTGCTGCATCGCGAGCGCGTGGAGGTGGAATACGCGCCGCTCTATCGCGACTACGGCATGGGCACCACGATCTGGTCGCCGCTGGCCTCGGGCCTGCTCAGCGGCAAGTACGACCATGGCGTGCCCGACGACTCGCGGCTGGCGCATCCCGACTACGCATGGCTGCGCGATCGCGTGCTGGGCGACGGAGGCGAGCGCGTGGCGCGGGCACGGCGCCTGCGGCCGCTGGCGGACGAGCTGGGTTGCAGTACCGCGCAACTGGCCATCGCGTGGTGCGCCGCCAACCCGCACGTTTCCACCGTGATGCTGGGCGCGAGCCGGCTGGAACAACTTGAGCACAACCTCGCCGCGCTGGAGGTGCTGCCGAAGCTGGACGAAGCGATGCGCCAGCGTATCGCGCAGGCGGTGGGATGAGGCATGCGATACCGCGCGGAGGTCGTGTCGGTTGACGTCTTAATGAGAATCGTTATCATCAACTCCGCCTAAACCTCTTTTGCGGAGTCGTCCATGCCGACTGCAATCCCCCTCGGCCTGCCGCTGGTCAGTCGCCGGCTCGCCCGTCCATCGCCGCGTCCTTCGTTGCGCCCGGGTTCGGCGGAGGATGCCGCGGCCGTACGCCACATCAGCAGCCAATCGTTGCTGGACGGCGGACGCGAACTGGTGATCCAGCATCAGGGTAGCGAGTACCACCTGCGGCTCACCCGCAACGACAAGCTGATCCTCACCAAGTAGGCCGCTGCGCCGTCCGCGAGAGCGGTCCGGCGCCCCGCCCCTGCCAGCACCTGCCGCGCGATCGGAGCGTGGCACCGCCAGCCGATCCCCGACGGAGACCGCAATGTCCGGTTGGCTGGCTACCCGTGTCATACCGTTCTGCCTGCACGCCGCGTGCGCCGAAGTGGAGCGCCGCTGGCTGCGCATCGCGCCGCGCACGCTGGCGCGCCATCTGCCGGCCGCAGGGCCCGTGCTGTACCTGCCATGTGCGGTGACGCCGGCGACGGCTGTGGCTTCCGGTCTGCTGGCGGGATGCCGCGAGCTGGCACCGCTGCTGCGCGTGCACTGGCTGGTCGCCGCCTGCGCGATCGGTTGCGACGGTCCCCGCGAATGGCTGGAATGCCGCGCCGGCGATGGCCGCCTGTGTGCCCGCCTGCACCTGTTGCCGGACAGCGACTACCTCGGCTGGGACGCGTTGCTGGCGGCGGGCGTGCCGATGGGTGCCCTCGGCCGGTCGTGGCCGTGCGACGAGCGCATCGAGGCCGCGCGGGTACTGGAGTTCCGCTGCCGGCGGCTGGCCGGGCTCGACCTGCTGGAAGCGCGGCCCGCAGCGCGGGTTTCCGCGCTGGGCGGCGGGATCGCGCGCGGCATCGCGCGGGCCGCGGGGTTGGCGCTTGGCTGCTAATCGCGCGGACGGCGCAGGTCGTCG
>JAJZGE010000194.1 GCA_021798675.1 Pseudomonadota bacterium
CGGCGCCCACACTGACAAGGAAGGCCTGTTCCAGGCCGCGCACGGCGGCACGCTGTTCCTCGACGAAGTGGCCGAGCTGCCGCTGCACATGCAGGTGAAGCTGCTGCGCGCGATCCAGGAAAAGGCCGTGCGTCCGATCGGTGCGCGCGAAGAGGTGCCGGTGGACGTGCGCATCCTCTCCGCCACGCACAAGAACCTCGCTGCCCTGGTCGAGCAGGGCCAGTTCCGCCAGGACCTGTTCTACCGCATCAACGTGATAGAGCTGCGCGTGCCGCCGCTGCGCGAGCGCCGCGGCGACGTGCCGCTGCTGGCCAACCACATCCTGCTCGGTCTCGCCCGCAAGGACGGTGGTCGGCCAAGCCAGTTGTCGCCCGAGGCGCAACGGGCGCTGGAGAGCTACGACTTCCCCGGCAACGTGCGCGAGCTGGAGAACATCCTCGAGCGCGCCACCGCGATGTGCGACGGCGAGCGCATCGACGCTGCCGACCTGATGCTGCCGCAGCGCCAGCCGCGCGCGGAAGGCGTACCCCCCGCCGCCGGCCATCCGGCCGCGCCGGCCGCCGCGCCCTCGCCCGCCAGTGCCACCGCCGACGGCGGCCTCGACGACTACATCAGCAACCTCGAGCGCAGCGCGATCATGAAGGCGCTGGAAGAATCCCGCTACAACAAGACCGCCGCCGCGAAGAAGCTGGGCATCACCTTCCGCGCGTTGCGCTACAAGCTGAAGAAGCTCGGCATCGATTGATGCCGCTTACAGCCCTCTCCCCACTGGGGGGAGGGCTTGCGCGATGTCAGTCCATAGTGCTCGACAGCGCCAACCGCAACGTACGCAACAGCTTCCGCGTGGTAACCGGCTTGTCGAGCACGCGCAGGCGCGGCAGCGGCGGCAGCTCGTCCAGCTGCGGCGGCGCGTAGGGGCGCGCCAGCATCACCACGGCGCCGTCGTAACCCTGATCGACCAGGGCGGCGAGCATACGTGTACCGGTGAACAGGTTCATGTCGGCATCCATCAGCACCAGGTCGGGCAGGCCGTGCACGCCGATCCATTGCAATGCGGCAGTGCCGCTCTGGCTGGCGCTGGCACGGTAGCCCCAGGCGTCCAGCGTGTCGCTGAGCAGGGAGAGCTCGCTGGCAGCTTCGGCCACCACCAGCACGCGCTCGCCGACGCCTTCCAGCGTGTCGACGTCGTCGCCATCGTTCGCGTCGGCACCGGCCTCCTGCAAGGGGATGTAGAGGTCGAAGCGGGCACCACGACCCGGGGCACTGTCCACGCGCATCACGCCGCCGTGGCTGGCAATGATGCGCCGGCACGACAGCAGGCCGAGGCCGGTGCCGCTTTCCTTGGTGGTGAAGAACGGCTCGAACAGGCGCGCCAGCACGTCAGCGCCCATGCCCGGGCCGTCGTCGATCACGCTGAGGCGCAGGTGACGGCCGGGATGCGCCTGCTCGCCGGGTTCAAAGAAGTCCGCCTCAAGCCGCTGCTGCGCCGCTTCGATGCGCAATTCGCCGCCGTTCGGCATGGCCTGGATCGCATTGAGGCAGAGATTGAGCAGGCATTGCTGCAGTTCGGTGTGGTTGCCGGCGAATTCGAGTTCGGGCGCTTCCACCGCCACCTGCATGTGGATGGTGCGCGGCACGCTGCCCTGCAACAGCAGCTCCAGCGCATCCATCAGCGCACCCAGGCGCACCTGCTCGGCGCGCCGTGCGCCGCGCGCGAAGGAGAGCATCGACTGCACCATCTCCAGGCCGCGCTTGCCGCAGTCGCGCACCAGCTCGCCCAGCCGTGCGAGCTGCGGATCGTCGCGGTATTCGCGCAGGCTTTCGCCGGCCAGCAGCAGCGGTTGCAGCAGGTTGCGCAGGTCGTGGCTGAGGCCACCGGCCAGCATCGCCAGGCTTTCGAAGCGCTGTGCGCGGATCAGCCCGGCCTCGGCGCGCTGGCTGGCGCGATGCTCGGCGGCCTCGGCCAGCGCCCGGCGCACCGCGCTGGCCAGGCGTGCCGGGTTTTGCTTGAGGATGTAGTCGGTGGCACCGTCGTGCAGCGCGGCGATGGCGGCCTCTTCACCCAGCGTGCCGGAGACGTAGATGAAGGGCAGCTCCGCGTCGCGCTGGCGCAACAGCTCCAGCGCGCGCTGGCCGGAAAAACCCGGCAGGCTGAGGTCGGACAGCACGATGTCGGGCGCGAAATCGCGCAAGGCGGCCAGGTAGGCCGCCTCGTCGTCCACCACGCGCGCCTCGTGCGCGAGCGCGTCCTCGGCGAGTTCGGCCAACGCCAGCTCGGCGTCCTCGCGGCTGTCCTCCACCAGCAGTATCCGGATCGGGTGCGCGTCGCTGCCGTGTGAACCGTGTATGGGCTTTTCCATTCGCCTTCTCAGTCGTAGTCGGGTGCCTGGTTCAGCACGGCCCAGAACTGCCCCAGCGTGCGCACGGCGTTGAAGAACTGGTCCACGTCCACCGGCTTGATGACGTAGGCGTTGACGCCCAGGTCCCAGCTGCGCGCGAGGTCGCTCTCTTCGCGCGAGGAGGACAGGATCACCACCGGGATGCGGCGCAGGCTGTCGTCGGCGCGCATGCGCTTGAGTACTTCCAGGCCGTCCATCCGCGGCATCTTGATGTCCAGCAGCACCACCGCCGGGTTGCCCGGCTCGCGCTTGGCCCAGTCGCCGCGGCATTGCAGCCAATCCATGCATTCCACGCCATCCTGCAGGTGCACCACGGGATTGGCGAGGTTGGCCTCGCGCAGCGCGTCCAGCGACATTTCGGCATCGGCCATGCTGTCTTCGACCAGCAGGATGGTGCGGATGTGGCGATTCATCATGAAAGCCTCTCGTGGGTTGTGCCGGACAGGTCCCGCGCCGGCAAGGTGAAGTGGAAACGCGCGCCAAGCCCAGGCTCGGCCACGGCCCAGATGCGGCCACCGTGACGGGCGAGGATACGCCGCACGTTGGCCAGGCCGATGCCGTTGCCGGGAAAATCCGAAGCGCGATGCAGGCGCTGGAACACGCCGAACAGCTTGTCGGCGTACTGCATGTCGAAGCCGGCGCCATCGTCGCTCACGCTGAACTCGTAGTCGCCGTTGCGGCCGCGCTGCACGTCCACCGCGATGTGCGCGTGCTCGCGCTGGCTGGTGTACTTCACCGCGTTGCCGATCAGGTTCTGCCACACGGTGCGCAGCATGTTCTCGTCGCCCACCACGATCGGCAGCGGCGCGATCGCCCAGCTGATATGCCGTTCCGGCGCCTCGGCCGTGCACAGTGCGCGCGCCTCCTCGGCCAGCGACTGCATGTCCACCGGCTGCAGGCGCAACGCGCCGCGACCTAGGCGCGAGAACACCAGCAGGTCCTCGATCAGCTGGCCCATGCGCTGCGCCGAGCTGCCGATCACGTCCAGATAGTGGCTGCCGGTCTCGTCGATCCGCTCGCCGAGGTGCTGGCGCAGCTTGCGTGCGAACCCGGCAATGTGGCGCAGCGGCGCGCGCAGGTCGTGCGACACCGAATAGCTGAAGGCCTCCAGCTCGCGGTTGACGTCGGTGATCTGCACCACCTTGCCTTCCAGCTGGTGGTTCAGCTCGTTGACCCTTAGCTCGGCCAGCGCGCGGGCGGTGACATCGCTCACCGTGAGCAGCAGCGCTTGCGCGTCGCTGTCCTGCTGCTGGATGCGCCGCGCGTTGATCACCACGTGGCGGTCCACGCCGTCCGGCGTGTGCTGCACTACCTCGTAGTCCCACAGCTCGCGGTCGCGCAGCAGCACGTCGTTGAGCCGCTGCAGCAGCGCACCGTCGTTCCACGCGCCGTTGCCGATCTGCGGCAGCGACAGCGCGCGTTGGTGCTTCGGGTCCAGCCCGTAAAGCTCGGCGAACGCGGCGTTCACCAGCAGGCTGCGCAGCTGTCCGTCGAACAGCGCGATGGGTTCGCGCACCGCCTGCACGATCATCTGCGAGCGCAGCACCGCACGGCCCTCGCGGGTTTCCGCCAGTTGGCGCTTGCCGATCTGCCGCTCGGAGGTGACCACCACCACGATCAGCAACAGGAGCTGCGCCAGCGCGATCAGGGCAAGCAGCAGCCGGCTGCGCTCCATCTGCCGGTCGACCTCGCGGCGGCGTTGGTCCACCAGGCGGTCGGCGGCCCGCGCGATGTTGCCGATCAGCGCGTGCATGCGGAACAGGTCGCTGGTATCGCGCAGCGATTGCCGCGCACCCGCGGTATCGCCCTGGTGCAGGCGATCCAGCGCCTGGCCCAGCAGGGTGATGCGGCCATTGACCGCGCTTTCCAGCGCGCCGATGCGTGCCTGCTGGTCGGGGTTGTCGCGGGTCAGCGCGCGCAACTGGTCGAGCAGCGCCGGCGCCAGGCGCTTGGCGCTGTCGGCACGCCGCTCGATGGCGCTGTCGCCGTCGCCGGCGAGGATGCGGTAACTCGCCGCTTCGCTGTCGCGCACCAGGTAGGCAATGTTGTAGGCAAGCGCCTTGATCGTGCTGGTCTGGTTGAGCCAGCTGTTGACCCGCTGCGTTTCGTCGGACATCACGCGCGTGGCGAGATACGGCAGCGCCACGATGACGACCATCGCGAACAGCAGGCCAGCGAGCCGCCAGCGCGGCATACCCTTGGCTTTCATCGGACACGCAGCATCGGCGGCTCCCGGTCGAAAGCGCCCGGCTCCCCGGCGGGCACCCGCCTATTCTGCGCAGGTTTTGCGCCAGCGGCCAGCCCGCTTGCTGCCTGCGACAACGTAACCCTATCGCCTGGCGCCGGTCGCCGCGTCCCAATGCTTGTTCGGCTCGGCCTGCATCACGAAGCGAAGCTCGCCACCGGCAAGGATCTCGCCGTGGTGCAGGAAGGGGCGGGCCAAGGGTTTGCCGTCGAGGAACACCGCGCCGACGTAGGGGTGCGCGCCGTCGAGATGATCCGCCACGATGGTGAACGTCCGGCCGTTTTCCAGGTGCAGCACCGCCCTCGGCACGAAGGGCCGGCCGATCGCGTAGACGTCGCTGGCCGGCGTGACCGGGTAGAAGCCCAGCGCGGTGAAGATGTACCAGGCCGACATCTGGCCGAGGTCGTCGTTGCCGGCCAGGCCATCCGGGGTAATGCCGTACTGGGTGTCCATGATCTG
>JAJZGE010000195.1 GCA_021798675.1 Pseudomonadota bacterium
CTCGTCCAGCGGTTTCAGCGCGCGCGCGGCGCCGGCCCGGTCGGCGTTCACCATCACCTCGATGAAGCGCTCGCCGATCGCCTCCATGTCGGCGTCGAGGATGATCCTGCCGTCGCGGATGAACATCAGGTCGGTGAGGATGTGCTCGACTTCCTCCACCTGATGGGTAGTGACAATGATCGTCTTGTTCTCGTCGAAGTAGTCCTCCAGCAGGTTCTGGTAGAACTGCTTGCGATAGAGGATGTCCAGCCCCAGCGTGGGTTCGTCCAGCACCAGCAGGCGGGCGTCGATCGCCATCACCAGCGCCAGGTGCAACTGCACGATCATGCCCTTGGACATCTGCCGCACGCGCTGCCCGGGGGTGAGCTTGGTGCGCGCCAGAAACGCCTCGCACTTGGCGCGGTTGAAGCGTGGATGCACGTGGGCGACGAAATCCACCGCCTCGCGCACGCGCAGCCAGCGCGGCAGCACCGCGACGTCGGCGATGAAGCAGACCTGTTCCATCAGCTTGTCGCGCTGGGTGCGGGGGTCGAGCCCGAGCACGTTGAGCTCGCCGCTGAAATCGGTGAGGCCGAGGATCGCCTTCAGGGCGGTGGTCTTGCCGGCGCCGTTGGGGCCGATCAGGCCGACGATGCGGCCGGACGCGATCTGGAAGCTGACGTTGTCCAGTGCGGCCGTGTTCTTGTAGCGTTTGCCCAGGCCGCTGGCCGTGATCACCGCGCTCATGATTGCCCCTCCTTGTCGGGCTGATGGTTTACGGTCGGGTCCTTGCCCGCCCGATCCTTGTCGCTCTGGGCCTCGCGCAGCAGCGTCTTGAGATCCAGCCCCAGTCGCTGCAGCCGTGCAAACAGCAGCGGCCACTCTTCGCGCAGAAACCGCTCGCGTTCGGATTTCAGCAGCGCCGCACGGGCGCCTTCAATGACGAACATGCCCAATCCCCTCCTTTTTTCCACCAGTTGTTCGTCGACCAGCTCCTGATAGGCCTTGGACACGGTCAGCGGGTTGATCTGGAAATCCGCGGCCACCTGGCGTACCGACGGCAGCGGGTCGCCCTCGTTCAAGGCGCCGTCCAGGATCATCGCCACCACACGCTGGTGCAGTTGGCGATAGATCGGGACGCTGTCGTTCCAGGTCATGCTCATGTTTTATTCCTTGCTGCTGCGACCGAATTTGTTGCCAAACGAGTAGTAGGGCATGGCCAACTGCGATCCGATCAGGCTGAATTGCTGCATGCCGCCGCCGGCGTGGCCCAGGGTCGGAATCGTGGCCAGGCCGACCGCGCCCTCGTTCACCAGCAGGGCAGCCTCGCGCAGGGTGTCGGCGTCGGGATGCACCTCGACCGGGGCCAGGTTGAACACCCGGCTGCCGTTGATTTCGGTGGCCGCTACCGGCCGGATTTGCACGTTGTGGTTGACGGCGCCCAGGCTGGCCGCGGTGAGCAGGGCGGCGGCGATACTGGCGAACAGGTTCGGCTTTTTCATGGCAGGCCTCCTTGGTGACCTTGTGGACCGGTGTTGTAGTGAACTATAACACCATTGCCCGAGTCGTCAATAGGCGAGACACGATTCCGCAACATGACTGATGGCCTATTGGCTGATGGCCTCTGCGGAGAAACCCCTGGCGACCACACTGGCGCAGGCCGCACATGAAAAAACCAGTGCCATGGCTGGCCCGTTTCAAGGCACGCAGGGCCCGGCCGGACTACTCGGGCAGCGCGAACACCCGCTTGCCGGCCACCCAGGTCTGCAACACCTTGGTCGACCACAGGCGTTCCGGCGCATCGGCGAAAATATCGTGGTCAACCAGGATGAAGTCGGCCCACTTGCCTGGCTCCAGCGTGCCTAGGCAGTGCTCCTGATGCGCGGCATAGGCGGCATCGAGGGTGAAGGCGCGAAACGCCTCGACCAGCGTCATCCGCTGCTGCGGGTACCAGCCACCGGACGGCTGATCGTGATGGTCCTGGCGGGTCACCGCCGTATGCAGTCCGAAAACGGGTTGGGCGACTCCACCGGAAAATCGGAGCCGCCGGCGATCACCGTGCCCTGCTGCAGGAAACGTCGCCAGGCATAGGCACCGGTCCTGCGCTGATGGCCGAGGCGATCCTCGGCCATGTTCATGTCGGAGGTGGCATGGGTCGGCTGCATCGAGGCAATCAGCCGCAGCGGCACGAAGCGCCTAATGTCCCCGCGGCGAAACCAGCCTGCAATGTGTCCGTCCGCGGTGGCCTTTTCCAGCGCTCTGCTGCGGGCAATACCCCGCGGAAACGGGAGGAGGGCATCGCCCACCGCGCCAGGGTGGATCAGGCGGCCTCGGCCACCAGCGTCGCGATGCTGCTGCGCGCCGCCTTCAGCGCGGCGACCTTGTGCTCGTCGCTCATCGCCACACCCTCGGCTCGCACGAACTCGATCGCGCCGATGCCGATGAAGCCGAATGCCGTGCGCAGGTACGGTTCCTGGAAATCCATCGCGGCACCCGCGGTGTCCTGGCCATAGAACCCGCCGCGGCTGGAGGCGACGATCACGCGCTTGCCGCCGGCCAGGCCGACCGGGCCGCTGGCGGTGTAGCGGAAGGTCTTGCCGGCGACCAGGATGCGGTCGATCCACGCCTTGAGCTGGCTGGAGATGCCGAAGTTGTACATCGGCGCGCCGATCACGATGGTCTCGGCGGCCAGGAATTCCTCCAGCATCTGGCTGCCCAGCATGGCCGCCGGATCGCTGGCATCGGCCACCGGCGCCCAGTGCGGCAGCGGCTGTGCAGCCAGATCGCGGTAGGTCACGTCGAGACCGGGGGCATGCCGCCTCAGCTCGGCTACGATGTCGGCGCTGAGCTGGCGCGATACCGAATGCACGCCCAGCGCGCTGGAATCGATATGCAACAGTTTCATGGGGTAACTCCTGATCGAGCCGAGCAATCGGCGAGGTAATCAGGGTATATTGCGAACAATGAAGCGATAAGATGGCAATATACGGACTTATAGTTTCATATTGGAAACAGCCATGAGCGTACTGAGTGGTGCCCTGCAGGATCTCAACGACCTGTATTTCTTCGCGGCCGTGGTCGAGCACGCCGGCTTTTCCGCCGCCGGCCGCGCGCTCGGCGTGCCCAAGTCGCGGCTGAGCAAGCGTGTGGCCCAGTTGGAGGATCGTCTCGGCGTGCGCCTGCTGCAGCGGACCACGCGGCGTTTTGTGGTGACCGAGGTGGGCGAGCGTTTCTACACGCACTGTCGCGCCGTACTGGAAGAAGCGCAGGCAGCGCAGGACGCGGTGGACGAGCTGCGCACCGAACCGCGCGGGGTGGTGCGCCTGAGCTGCCCGGTATCGCTGGCGCAAACGGTACTGGCGCACGTGTTGCCGGATTTTCTCGCGCAGTATCCGAAGGTGCAGGTGCGCCTGCTGTCCAGCAATCGACGCGTGGATGTGATCGGCGAGGGCTACGACGTGGCGATCCGCGTGCGAAGCAAGCTGGACGAGGACGGCAATCTGGTGATCCGCAGCTTCGGCCAGACGCGTACCCTGCTGGTGGCCAGTCCGGCACTGCTCCAGCAGCTGGGCCGTCCGGCCAACCCCGACGCGCTGGCCAGGCTGCCGGCCCTGTCGATGCACGAACACGAGGGCGCGCAGCTGTGGGAGCTGCTCGGACCAGCCGGCGAACGCGTCAATGTCGAAGTGCAGGCGCGGCTGATCAGCGGCGATTTCGCGGTGCTGCTGGAGTCCGCCCGCCGCGGCATGGGCGTTGCCCTGCTGCCGGAGTTCGTCTGCGCGCCGGCAATCGCGCGCGGCGAGCTGGAGCTGGTGTTGCCGGACTGGAGCGTGCCCCAGGGCACCATGCACTTCGTCTATCCCAGCCGGCGCGGCATGCTGCCCGGAGTGCGTGCGCTGGTCGATTTCCTGGCCGAGCGGCTGCCAGCGACCACGCTGCTGCAGCACGAACAATGCCGGCAGCGCTCGCTCGACGATCTGCCGCCGGCGTCCTGATGCGCCACGCGCGTGCCATGCGCTACGCTGGCGCATGGGCTAACCCTTAGGGACATCCAGACGGCTGAATGATGATCATCGAGACCAAACTTCCGAAAGTCGGCACCACCATCTTCACCGTGATGAGCCAGCTGGCGATCGAGCACCAGGCAGTGAACCTGGGGCAGGGCTTTCCGGATTTCGAACCGCCGCTGGCGCTGCGCGATGCGCTCAGCCGGGCCATGCATGACGGTCGCAACCAGTACGCGCCGATGTCCGGCACCGCCGCGCTGCGCCAGCAGATCGCGCTGAAAACCGAACGCCTGTACGGCCGCAAGGTCGACCCCGACAGCGAAGTCACGGTCACCTCCGGCGCCACCGAGGCGATCTTTGCGGCGATCGCCGCGCTGGTGCGCGCGGGCGAGGAAGTGATCGTGTTCGATCCGGCTTACGACTGCTACGAGCCGGCGATCGAGCTGCAGGGCGCCCGTGCCGTGCACATTCCGCTGACCCTGCCGGATTTCGCGATCGACTGGCAGCGCGTGCGCGATGCGTTGACGAAGCGGACCCGGATGATCCTGATCAACACGCCGCACAACCCGTCCGGCGCGGTGCTGTCGGCGGCCGATCTGGAGGAATTGGCGGCAATCGTGCGTGACACCGCCATCGTGGTGCTGTCGGACGAGGTTTACGAACACATCGTGTACGACGGCGCACAGCACGAGAGCGTGCTGCGTCATCCCGAACTGGCCGCGCGCAGCATCGTGGTCTCCTCGTTCGGCAAGACCTATCACTGCACCGGCTGGAAGCTCGGCTACGCGGTGGCGCCGGCGGCGCTGTCGGCCGAGTTCCGCAAGGTGCACCAGTACCTCACGTTCTGCTCGTTCCACCCGGCGCAGGTGGCGTTTGCCGAGTTCCTCGCCAGCACGCCGCAGCATTATCTCGAGCTGCCGGCGTTCTATCAGGCCAAGCGCGATCGCTTCCGCCGCATGCTGGCGCCTTCGCGCTTCAAGCTGCTGGAGGTGCCGGGCGGCTATTTCCAGCTGGTCGACTACTCCTCGATCAGCGGACTGGACGACATGGCGTTCTGCGAGTGGCTGGTGAAGCAGGGCGGCGTGGCGGCGATACC
>JAJZGE010000196.1 GCA_021798675.1 Pseudomonadota bacterium
GATGGCCGCCAGTATGTTCATGGCCGCGTAGGCATCGGACTGGGGTAGACCCGGCAACCGGCCTGATTCACTCAGGTCCGCGGCGGTGATCACGGCGAGACCGAAAAACAGCATGCTGTGACCAAAAGGCTGTTGCTGGTCCGGGGCTGCGACTGGCGCTTCCTGGAGTTCGATGAGCTGGACCCCGTAGGTGGCCGCCAGGCTCACGGCCGTGCCCATGGAGGCGATTCCCTCAGCCTCCACGCGCTGGATGGTGCGCAGGCTCAATCCAGACGCGATAGCCAATTGGTCTTGAGACCACCCATGCCCGGTGCGCAGGCGGCGTACGGCGGAAGGCGAGATCTTCATTTCGTGTTCCATGGCAGGGCTCCGATGGTGATTGCACCTGCCGAAGCCTGCGACCAAAGCTGCTTTCTCGTTACGACATCGAGCCGCCAGTAACCGCCAATCAGCCGCCAGCGGGCCTTGCGCCATGGTTCATGCGGAAAATGGAGTTCCCCATCCCGTCGGGAGCTTATCGCTGCCTCACCCGGCCAACAACCGGGAGCAGCCTTGGACCGCTCCTCGCGTCCAGGGTTTGTCTTCCAGCCACCCATTCCGCCACAGGTTGGCAGGTACGAAGCGATTGCGGTCAATCCGAACCCCGGCGATGCTGACCTGGAGATCTCGCCCCGCCCGCCTGGTCCGAATACCCGTCGTCCAGCGTCTTCAGGAAGGCGATGACGTCGGCGATTTCGCGGGCGTCGAGCGCCGGCTTGTCGCCCGGCCTGCGGTTCATCGGGGCGTCGCTGCGGTCGACGTTGGCGCGGTAGCGCGGCGGCAGGTCGTCGAATTTCTGCACCTTGCCGCGCACCACCGGATACCACCTGCGCGGGTCGGTGTCGCGCTCGACGTAGAAGTGCATCATCGCGTCCAGCGTGTGGAAGTAGCCGTTGTGGAAGAACACGCGCCGCGTGGCGACGTTGCGCAGGGTCGGCGTCTTGAACATGCCGCAGTACTGCGTCTGCTTCGCGAGGTCATGCCGCTTGGGGCCGCATAGCCCCATGTCGTAGTAGTGCGGGTTGCGATTGGCCGGGATCTGCGGATTGCGCGGCACGCCCAGCGCTTCGTAGGCGTAGTCGGTGAACGCCGCCGGCCGGCCACCGGGGCCGGGCACGTCGATGTGGCAGGCCGCGCAGTTGCCTTTGCTGGGGTCGTTGAACAGCGCGTAGCCGCGCAGCTCCTGCGGCGTGAAGCGCGCGTGGCCGGACATCACCGCGTCGAACTTGCTGGTGTAGGGATGGAAGCTCGGGTCCTCGGCCTGGAAGGCCTGCAGCGCCGCGCCGACATCGTCGAACGCCTGCCGCGGATGCCGGAACACGTCGGCACCGAAGACCTGCGCGAACTGCTGCGCATAGGCACCGTCGCGCACCGCGGCAACCACCGCGGCGGGCGACGCGTTGGCCATTTCGCTGGGATCGAGCAGCGGCCCGGCGGCCTGCTGCTGGCGCGAGGCGGCCGCGCCGTCCTGGTCGAAGCCGCCGCTGGGCCCTTCGTACTCGGCGTCCTCCGAGCCGGGGATGAAGGCATGCAGGCTGAACAGCGGCGTGTCGTCGAGGTAGCGCAGCGAAGGCACCGCGCGCATGCCCGACTGCAGCCGGTCCTTGCCGCCCGGCTGCACGGCGCGCCCATCCGGCGGGCCATAGGCACGTGCAGGATCGTGGCAACTGGCACACGACATCCGCCCGGACGCGGACAAGGCGGTATCGAAGAACATCCGCCTGCCCAGTTCGGCCTGCGGGCTCAGGCGCGCCGGTACGGGCGGATAGCGCACCCAGCGGCGGATCGCGGCATCGCGTGCTGCCTGGGCTGCTTCGGCAGCCTGCCCGCGCGCTGCGGCCGGCAGGCAGGCTCCGGCGAAGCCCATGGCGAGCATGGCCAGCATCGCGACGACGACGGGTCCGCTCCAGCCGGACCCGATGCCGTGCCGTTCGCTCCGCACGGGACGCATGCGCTTGGCCAACCCGCGGCGACCGCTCAGAAGCGGAACATCGACATCAGGTCGCCCACCGCCGGGCCGTTGATCGGGCGGTACGGATGGGCGGCCGTGGTCACCGGGTCGGGCAGGTTGTCGCGGCTGCGCGGGGACAGCGGCGGCAACCGCCAGTTGCGCTCGATGAACTTCAGGATCGAGGCGTGATCGTCGTATTCGTGGTCGACCACGCCCTTGCGCGCATACGGGGACACCGCCAGCATCGCGATGCGCGGGCCGTCGCCGAAGAAGTCCAAGGTCTGGATGTAGCCAGTGTCGAAATGGCCGCCGCCCTCGTCGGTGGTGATCAGGATCGCGGTGTGCGCCCACTGCGCGGGGTCGGCCTGCACCTTGGCCAGCAGGTCCTTGAGGAAGGCCTCGTAGCTGGCCGGCGCCGAATAGCCCGGGTGTCCGCTGTCGAGGTTCTTCGGCACCACGAAGGATACCGCCGGCAGCGTGTGGTGCGCGAGGTCGCTGTCGAACGTGGCGAGGCCGGCCAGGCCGGACTTCAGCGCCGGATCGCCCATCACCGTGGCCGAGGCCGTCAGCGGATCGCCAAGGTTGTTGTACTGGAGCATCTGTGCCTTCGCCACCGGCGCGTGCAGCGCGGCGGCCTCCGCGGCGACGTCGGCCGCGTCGCGCGCGCCGGTGTACCACTTCCAGCTCACGCCGTGCTCCGCCAGCAGCTCGGCGATGGTGGGCACGGTCTGCGGTGGGTAGTTGTAGTTGTTCGGGCCGATCGGCTGCAGCTTGCCGTCCATGTCGTAGCCGGGGTTGTAGTTGTTCACCAGGTAGTAGGCGCCGGGGGCGCACTTGCTCGGGATGTGGCGCGCTTCGAGGAAGGCGCGGATGGCGGCGACGCCCGGCTGCTTCGGGTCGGAGCAGTCGACGTAGGAGCCGCCCTGGTAACCGTCGCGGGTGTAGAAGTCCGGCGTGCCCGGCATCGGGTCCGGGTTTTCGATCTGGTTGGCCGGCGGCACGGCGATCTTGCCGTCCTGGTTGAAGAACGGCACGTCCGCGGTGGCGATGGCGAAGAAGTTGGCGCCGGTGCCGCCCATGATGGACTGGTGGTAGTTGTCGCTGAGCGCGTAGCCCCGCGCCAGCTTGTCGAACAGCGGCGCATCACCGGCCGACATGTTCATGAAGCCCATCAACTCGCCGCCCTGCGCCGGGTTGGCCGGAGTCACGCCTGGGGTGTCGCCGCCCTGGCCGGTGCTGTCGGCGACCCAGGTGAACATGTCGTGCTTGGCGTTGTCGCCGCCGGTCTGCTGCCACATCTGGAAGAAGCGGTGTACCGGATCGCCGGTCCTCACCGCCGAAGCCAGCGCGTCCTTGCCGGCTATGCGGTAGGGCACGTAGCGGGTGATCTGGAACGGCCCGTTCGGAAGGTTTGCCGGGAACCGCTTGTCCGGCAGGCCACCGGCACTCTGGAAGGTGACCGGGTTCATCTCGCCGATCTGCTCCGGCTGCGGCAGGGTGGCGTAGCTGCCGGCGCGCTCGGGCTGCAGGGTGTAGGCCTTGAGCGGTGCGCCCTTGCTCTGCGCGGCCAGCGCGAAATTCGGCCCCGGCGTACCGTCGGCCTTGATGATGCCTTCGGACAGCAGGTTGCGCACCGACTGTCCCGCGGGCGGCGCATAGCCGCCGAACAGGGCGTCGAAGGTCTGGTTCTCGCCGATCACCACGATCACGTGCCGGATCGGCGTGGTGGTCGGCCCCTGCGCCAGCGCCAGCGCCGAGGCCGCCGCGTTGGCGGGCACCGCAGCGGAAGGCGCGCCTTGCGCGGGCACCGAGACCACCGCGCGGTCGGCGTCGCTGCCGACGCTGGCGCTGCCCCGCCGCACGTCGAAGTGCACCACCGAGAACAACGCGCCCAGCGGGTTGCTGGAATCGGCCCGGAACGACGCATCGCCCGCGGGATCCTTCGCCGCGGCGGCAGGCACGCGGAACGCCGCGTACAACGGCGCGAACACGCTGGCGACGTCGCGGCTTGCCGCGGCGATGCGCGCGGCGTCGAGGCCGGCCATCTTGGCCGCATCCGGTGCGCCATCCAGCACGGCGCCCAGCGCACGCTGGGCCTGCAACGTGGTGATCGGATCGAGGTTCGCCACCGCCGATGGCTGGCCCGACGCAGGCGACAAGGTCGCGGACAAGGTGGCCGGGGTGCCGTCGTCGTCGTTGAACGGCGCCGTCAGCACGAAGGGGCCAGGCCCGTCGAGCACCAGCGCGTAGCGCCCTTGTGCGTCCGTCACACCGGACACCGTGCGATGGCCGCCATGGTCGGTAGCCGTGACCGGCACGCCGGCCACCGGCACCGCGCCGCCGACCACGCCGCTGACGGCAAGATGCGAGACCACCGCATTGCGCGCGCACCCGCTCAGCGCGAGCAGCAGGACCAGGGGCAACAGGCGACGTTTCATGGGCAATCCCGCAAAGTGAAAGGACGCGAACGGGTTCGCGTCCGGTGGACATGGTGCCGCTTTCTCGCGCGGCCTGCTCGCCGCGCGTGCCGGCACGGATCGGCCGGCACGCGCGCGAGGCATCAGAGCCGCGCGTTGATGTTGAAGAATACCTGCCGCGGCGCGCCGGCCTGCAGGGTCTGGTTGTAGCCGTTCGGATCGGAGGCGACGTAGCCGTTGGTGCCGGTGGTGGCAAAGTAGTGCTTGCCAGCGAGGTTGGTCACGTTGAGCGCCAGGCGGATGTCGCGGAAGCCGGCCATCGCGCCGAGGTCGTAGCTCGCGCCGGCATTGAACAGCCAGTACGACGGCACCTGCGAGTCGTTGGTGTAGGTGATGTAGCGCCGGCCGGTGTACTTGCCGTCGACGGTGAAGTCCCAGGCACCCACGTGGTAGTTCACGCTGGACGTGGCCATCCAGCTCGGAATGCCCACCACGTACTTGCCCTTGGTGGCGACCACGCCGCCGTTGAGGTAGTCGTCCTGGTACTTCGAGCTGTCGTAGGACAGCGTGTTGAGCCAGCGCAGGCCCTGCACGGGGCGCCAGATCAGCGACAGGTCGGCGCCCTTGCTGTCCACGCTGCCCACGTTGTCGAGCTGGCTGGC
>JAJZGE010000197.1 GCA_021798675.1 Pseudomonadota bacterium
GGACGACACGCGGCAGGGGAATGGCCTGCGCGGGCACGGCCCCGCCGCGGCATTTGCGTACCCAGAGCTGCGGACGCGGCGGGGCTTGCAGCTCCAGGCGCAGCGCCGCCGGCGACGCATTAGACAGGTGGCAACGATCGCGGAACACGAACGCGAGAGCTTGCCCCGTCACCGCGGCCACCTGCAGGCGCCGCAAGGCACGATCGTCGGCATGATGCGGCCACGCCAGCACTGCGGCGCAGCTGCCCGAGCGCAGGCACTGCTCGGTCGCCCAGAGCACATCCTTCTCACCGGCATCGACGATGTCCACCCGACGCATATCGACGCCCTGCTGGCGCCAGCCAGCGACACAGGGCGCATACGGCGGCGCCACGATCACCACGTGACGCTGGTTCTGGGTCAACCGCGCGAGCGTGGGCAGTACGAGGCGTAGCTCGCCGATGCCGTCGACGGGTAACAGGATCTCCGACAGCGACGCTTCCGGCCAACCGCCGGCGGGCAACACCGCATCGAGGGCGCGCCAGCCGGTGGGCTGATCGCCGACCGGCACCTCGGGAGCACGACCCCGCCAGACCTGACGCGCGTCGAGCAACGTCGATAGGGAAACCACGGCGCTCATCAGCTGCCCCGCAGCAATCCGGCAAACAGACCTTCAATGGCAAAGTCTTCGGTCGGATCCACGTCGATGGGCCTGAAGCCCGGACTGTTCGGCAGCAAGCGGATCACCTCACCCTTCCAATGCAGCCGCTTGATCGTGAAACGGTCGCCGCCTACACGCGCCGCCACCACCTGGCCGTGACGGGCTACCGGCGTGGCGTGCACCGCCACCAGATCGCCGTCGAGAATCCCTTCGTCGCGCATCGAGTCGCCGACCACTTTCACCAGGTAATCCGGTCGCAAGCGAAACAGTGAACGGGATACGCGCAGGTGCCGATCGACCCGCGACTCTGAAAACAACGGCTCGCCGGCCGCGATGCGGCCGATCAGCGGCAGCTCCAGCGTATCGGCATCCATCGGATCGGACTCGCGTACCAACCGGATGCTGCGGGCGCGGTGGGGTTCGAGCGTCAACCGGCCTTTGGCTTCCAGTGAGCGGACATGCTTGAGCACCGCACTGACGCTGCCGATCCCCAGCGCTTCGCCGATTTCTTCGAGGGTGGGCGACTGCCCGTCCCGCGCGATCCGGGTGCGGATGAAGGCAAGGACGTTGGACTGGCGGTGGGTGAGCTGCAGGGTCATGGCTGGCATAGTTTCACCTATTTGGGTGAAAATGGAAGATGAAAAAAGACCCCTCCAAACCATTTGAGACGGATCAAGGGTTTAGCGCAGCGAGCGATGCCGGCGTCGAACGCCGTCTGCACGCCAGCGTCCATCGTGGCCGTCTCACGGGATGAGATGGCGGCGCGATTCACTGCTCTCCTCACACACCCAGGCCACCGCATGAACGCCCTTCCCGATCGCTACGCTTCCGACGAGCTGGTCCTGCGCGACCCAAGCGATGGCCGCACGCTGGCCCAGCGGCTGACGAAGCGC
This sequence comes from Pseudomonadota bacterium, assembly GCA_021798675.1. Next base: position 1,534 of record JAJZGE010000197.1, read on the forward strand.
TATGCGGCGCGGATCACCGGGGCGTTTGTCGTGCCGGGTCGGGAAGGTTCCTTTGCGCCGTTGCCGGAAGATCTGCCCCCTGCGCTCGCGCAAGCCCTGCGCTCGCGGGGTATCGAGCAGCTGTATAGCCATCAGGCGCAGGCGTGGGCCGCCGCGCAATCGGGCGCGCACGTCGCCATCGTCACCCCCACCGCCTCGGGCAAGTCGCTGTGCTACACGCTGCCGGTCATCACCGCGGCGATGACGCAGCACGCCAAGGCGCTGTATCTGTTTCCGACCAAAGCGCTGGCGCAGGATCAGGTGGCCGAGCTGCTCGAACTCAATCAGGCCGGCGCGCTGGGCGTGAAGGCCTTCACCTTTGATGGCGATACGCCCGGTGATGCGCGCCAGGCCATCCGGTTGCATGGCGACATCGTGGTCAGCAATCCGGACATGTTGCACCAGGCGATCCTGCCGCATCACACCAAGTGGGCGCAGTTCTTCGAGAACCTGCGCTATGTGGTGATCGACGAGGTGCACACCTACCGCGGCGTGTTCGGCTCGCACGTGGCCAATGTGATCCGCCGGTTGAAGCGGGTGTGCGCGTTCTACGGGGTAACTCCGCAGTTCATCCTGTGCTCCGCCACCATCGGCAATCCCAAGGAGCACGCCGAAGCGTTGATCGAGGATGTCGTCACCGCGATCACCGAAAGCGGCGCGCCGACCGGCGACAAGCATGTATTGCTGTGGAATCCGCCGGTGGTCAACCCGGATCTTGGCCTGCGGGCCTCGGCACGCTCGCAGACCAACCGCATCGCGCGATTGGCGATCAAGTCCGGCATGAAGACGCTGGTGTTTGCGCAATCGCGCACCATGGTCGAAGTGCTGACCAAATACCTGAAGGACGTGTTCGACAGCGATCCGCGCAAGCCTGCGCGGATCCGCGCCTACCGCGGCGGCTACCTGCCCAAGGAACGGCGCGCGGCGGAACGCGCCATGCGTGCCGGCACCATCGACGGCATCGTGAGCACCTCCGCGCTGGAACTGGGCGTGGACATCGGCAGCCTCGATGTCGTGGTGCTCAATGGCTACCCCGGCTCCGTCGCCGCCACCTGGCAGCGCTTCGGCCGCGCCGGTCGCCGGCAGCAGTCGGCGCTGGGGGTGCTGGTAGCCAGCTCCGACCCGCTCGATCAATACCTGGTGCGGCACCCGGAGTTTTTCCAGGGCGCCACACCCGAACACGCCCGCATCCAGCCCGATCAGCCGCTGATCCTGCTCGACCACATTCGCTGCGCCGCCTTCGAGCTGCCCTTCATCGGCGAGGAGCTGTTCGGCACCGAAGTGGCGACGCCCTGGCTCGACGTACTGGGCGAGGAAGGCGTGCTGCATCGCGAGGGGGATCGCTGGGAGTGGATTGCCGACAGCTACCCCGCCGTCGCGGTGTCGCTGCGCTCGGTGGCCGACGGCAACTTCGTGGTGGTCGATCGCACGGACGGCCGGCAGACGATCATTGCCGAGGTGGACTACACCGCCGCGCCGGTGACGCTGTATGAGGGCGCCATCCACATGATCCAGTCCGTGCCCTACCAGGTGGAACGGCTCGACTGGGAAGGCCGCAAGGCCTACGTCACCCGCACCCACGTGGACTATTACACCGACGCGATCGACTACACCAAGCTCAAGGTGATCGACTGTTTCGATACGTCCCATGCCGGATGTGGGTCGGCGCACCACGGCGAAGTACATGTCGTGCGGCGCGTGCCGGGCTACAAGAAAATCCGCTTCTACTCGCACGAGAACATCGGCTACGGCCCGGTCAACCTGCCCGATCAGGAGTTGCATACGACGGCGGTCTGGTGGCAGCTCGCGCAGGTGGTGCTGGAGTCGGCCTTCGAGGCGCGCCAACAGGCGCTGGATGGATTCCTGGGTGCGGCCTACGCGTTGCACATCGTGGCGACCGTGGCCGTGATGGCTGAAGCACGCGATCTGCAGAAGTCCGTGGGCAGTGGCGACGGCGCGTGGTTCGTCAGTGCGGATATCACCGGACGCGGACAGATCCGCGGCAGCGATGGGCAGCCGACCGCTTTGGCGGCCGATGCCCCGTTCACGCCGACGGTCTACCTCTACGACGCATTCCCCGGCGGGATCGGTCAGAGCGAACCGCTGTTCCACCGGCGCGAGGATCTGGTGGCGCAATCGGTGACCCTGATCGAACGCTGCGATTGTCGCGGCGGCTGTCCGGGCTGCGTGGGGCCGGTGCTCGCGGCCGATGAGGAGGCGACCACGACGCCCAAGGCGCTGGCGCTGCGCGTGCTGGCGCTGCTGGTGGCCTTGTGAGCGCACTGGCGGCGCGATTGCGCAAGCTGCGCGTGCAGTCGGGTCAATCGCAGGCATCCGCAGGAACCGCGGCAAGGCCCACCCTGGCGCCGGAGGTTCTTCGACTGATTCAGGGACGCTCGCGCATGCAGGGCGGGGCATCGCGTGTCACGTCCAGTGACCGCATGGTGCCCGGAGTTGAGATCGCATCGGGGCTGTTCCTCACCGAAGCGATCATGGCGTGGGGGCGACCTTCCCCCTTGATCGACACCGCGTTTGCGCTGTGGGAGGAACCTGTGGCTCATCGCCGGCTGTTGCACTTCGATACCGAGACGACGGGCCTGGCGGGAGGCACGGGTACGCGGGCGTGGATGATTGGCGCCGCGGACTGGCTGACCGATGGGCGATTTCGAGTGCGCCAGTTGACCACGGTCACCATGGGTGCCGAAGCCGCCATGCTGCGAACGTTTGCTACGTGGCTGCAGCCCGACACGGTGCTCGTCAGCTACAACGGCAAGTGCTACGACGCACCGCTGCTGAAGACGCGCTATCGCTTGGCCCGGCTACCGGATCCGTTGACCGGGCTCGGACATCTGGACCTGCTGCATCCCGTGCGCCGACACTGGAAGGGCGTATGGGAGAACTGCCGGCTGGCCACCGCCGAGCGCGAGCTGCTCGGCGTGGTGCGGGAAGACGATTTGCCCGGCTCGGAAGCGCCGGCCGCGTGGCTCAGCTATTTGCGCGGAGGGTCGGCACTGAACGTGAGGCGAGTGTTGGCGCACAACAGCCAAGACCTGAAGAGCTTGGCTGGCGTGCTGCTACGCTTGGCCCGATTGCCTTAATGACGGGTCCGGGCACATGCTGTAAACGTTCGTCCGCAAGCCGATGCATGCCTGCAAATGCCGATGACCCCTGTGGCTGGATCGCGATTTTGGTCATAGGCGGGAAGTGCTTTAGGTCCCGGGGCAGTTCAACAAATTCAGGATGGCATCCTCGGAACCGGCAGCAGTCCACCTGAGAGTGTCTCCCCCAGGCAAATGCCTGGGGGAGACGCCTACAACAGGCTAAAACGAACCGCCCAACTGAACTTTCGTCCGCTGGCCGGTCGACGGGTCGTACAGTTCCGTGTAGTAGCGCACGAGCGCACGTTCAACGATTTCCACGCTGAACTCCTTCGTCTCGGTGTCGGCCGCAAGATCGCGAGCCATCCAGTCAGGTAAGTTGATTAGA
>JAJZGE010000198.1 GCA_021798675.1 Pseudomonadota bacterium
CTGGCCGGCTACCAGTTGTTTCCGCGCTGGACCGGCACGGTCGGGATCAGCATGGGCCTGTGACTACTCGGCTCTCACCGGATGGACTTGCCATGACTGCAGAAACAAATAATGGATTGCGTGTTCATCACGCCAGCCTCGCATGCTTACGGCGTCATGCGAGGGCGCTGCTGCGGCTCGGCCTGATGAGCCTGCTGCTGGCGCTGTGTCAGGTACCGGCGCACGCCAACGATCTGGTCGTGGGCCAACCGGCGCCGCCGATCACCCTCACCACGCTGGACGGCCAACAGATCGCCACGCGCGACTTGCGCGGCAAGGTGGTCATCGTGACGTTCTGGGCCACCTGGTGCACACCCTGCCGGGAGGAATTGCCGCTGCTTTCGCGCTATGCAAGGCATCATGCCAAAGACGGCCTGGTGGTACTCGGCTTCAGTCTCGACACCCCCGATGAGCTGGACAAGGTGCGCGCCGTGTCGCGCACCCTCGACTTCCCGACAGGCCTGCTCGGCGACCCGCATGTGCCGGGCTACGGTCGCATCTGGCGGCTGCCGGTGAGTTTCACCATCGACCGGGACGGCCGGCTGGTGGACGACGGCTGGAAGGACCGCAACCCCGAATGGACAGCGCTGCGCCTGCAGCGTGTGGTCACGCCCTTGCTGGATCAGAGGCCGTGAATCCATGCACATGCGCGGTTACTCCCCTTCGCGACAGACTGTTTCTTCCACGCGCGTTCAAGTGCCGGCGGTCAGCCTCTATCTTCGGGCGATGCGCCAATCGCGGCGCGTATCGACTACCGGAGCCACGTCGTGATTGAACGCAGACCCTTCGACCGCCTGGGCGGAGCCAACCATGGGTGGCTGGATGCCAGGCACCACTTTTCGTTCGCCGGCTACAGCGACCCGCAGCGCATGGGCTGGGGCGCGCTGCGCGTGTGGAACGACGACACCATCGCGCCGCAGACCGGCTTCCCGCCGCACTCGCATGCCGATATGGAAATCATCACCTACGTGCGCGAAGGGGCCATCAGCCATCGCGACAACCTCGGCAACGAGGGCCGCACCGAGGCGGGCGACGTGCAGGTGATGAGCGCCGGCAGCGGCATCACCCATTCGGAATACAACCTGGAGCCTGGCACCACGCGGATCTTCCAGATCTGGATCATCCCCCGCCAGCACGGGCAGCCGCCAGCGTGGGGTGCACGGCCGTTTCCGGTGGGCGATCGCGCGGGTCGCTTCGTGGCCCTGGCCAGTGGCTTCAGCGAGGACACCGAGGCGCTGCCGCTGCGCACCGATGCACGCGTGCTTGGAGCCAGCCTCAAGGCCGGCGAAACCGCCGAGTACGCGCTGGCCGAGGGCCGCTACGGCTACCTGGTGCCGTCGAAGGGCACGGTGGAACTTAACGGGGTGCGGCTGGCCACGCGCGATGGTGCTGCCATCCGCAGCGAACCGCTGCTGCGGATGACGGCGCTGGAGGATGCCGAGCTGGTGCTGGTGGACGCGTCGGCCTGATCGCGCTGAGCAGATCGGGCCGAGCAGATCGCGCCGACCTGATCGGCCCCGCCGGCGTGTTCACGGTGGCGTGCGCGCGCCGACCGTGCCGCCCCGCGCGGTGAGGAATGCGGCGAACCCGTCCACGTCGAGCGCAGGCGCGATGAAATAGCCCTGCGCGCAATCGCAGCCGATCGCAGCCAGGTAATCCAGCGCGCCCTGGCTCTCCACGCCCTCGGCAGTCACCCGATAGCCCAGCCGGTGGCTGAGGTCGACCAGCGAGCGCACGATGATCTGGTCGTTGCGATCGGTCGCCAGGTGCTTGATGAACATCTGGTCGATCTTCAGCTCGCTTACCGGCAGATGGCGCAGGTAGGCGAACGTGGCCTGGCCCACGCCGAAATCGTCGATCGCGATGCCGATGCCTTGCTCGGCCACACGCCGCAGGATCTGGATGGCGGTGTCGCGCTCGCTGATCACTGCGCGCTCGGTCACCTCCAGCGTGAGGCAGTCCGGCGGCAGCGCGTAGATCGCCAGCAGCGCGCCGATCCGCGCCGGCAGCTCGCGATCCTCCAGGTCGCGCGCCGACAGGTTGACGGCCACCTGCAGCGGCAGACCGCGGGCGCGCCAGCGCTTTGCCTGCGCCAGCGCCGTGGCCAGCGCCCAGCGCGTGACCCGATGGATATTGCCGGTGTCCTCGGCCATGCCGATGAAGCTGTCCGGCGGCACCCATCCCAGCCGCGGATGCTGCCAGCGCACCAGCGCCTCCACGCCTTCGATGCGGCGCTGGCCAAGGTCGAGCTTGGGCTGGTAGTGCAGCGACAGCTTGCTGCCCTCCAGCGCCTCGCGCAGGTCGCCCATCAGCGACAGCCGCTCGGGGCGATGCGGGTCGGTGGCCGCGTCGTAGATGCTCAGCGCGGCGCTGGAGCCGCTGGCCGCAAACTGGGCGACTTCCGCATGGCGCAGCAGCGTGGCGGCGTCGCTGCCGTCGGCGGGCGCCAGCGCGATGCCGATCGACGGCAGGCCGTCAATGGTCACATCGGTATCCTGGTACGGCAGGTTGAGCGCATCCAGCAGGTGGATGGCGACCGCGGTGGCGGCGGGCTCGTCGGCCTGCGGCAGCCACAGCATGAACTGCATGTCGGTGATGCGCGCCAGATAGGCCTCGACCGCGGTGCGGCGGATGCGTTCGCTGGCATCGAGCATCAGCCGGTCGCACAGCGCGTGGCCCATCGTCTTGATGATGTCCGGTACGCGCGTGAGGCCGATCATCAGCACCGCGCCGCCCGCGCTGCCGGCGGCGGCCAGCCACTGATCGATCGCCAGCTCGGCCGCCGCGCGGTTGGGCAGACCGGTCACGCTGTCGTGCATTGCCTGATGGCGAATGTGCTGCTCGCGCTGGCGGATCGCGGCGGTCATGCTGGCGAAGGTGGCGGCCAGCTGTCCGATCTCGTCATGCCGCGGCATGCCCGGCGGCGCGCCGTAGTCGCCGGCCTCGATGCGCCGCGCGGCCAGCGCCAGCGATTCGATCGGTCGGGCCACGCTGCGGGCGGTCAGCCACGCACCCAGCAGCCCCACGCCGAAGCCCAGCGCCAGCAGGCTGCCCCACGCGATGCCCACGGCGCGGAACGGCTGCAGCGCACTGTCCAGCGAATAGCCCAGCACGGCCATTACCGGCCGGCTGCTGGCGGGCTGCTGCAGTGGCTGCGCCAGCACCATGTACTGCTGGCCATCGACCACGGTCAGCCGCGGCTTGCGCGGCAGCGGCTGATGCGCTGCCACCAGGCTGGCGAGCATACCGGCATGGCGGTCGCCGCGCGCCACCACGCTCCAGTGTCCGGGCGTCAGCTGCGCCGCCAGTTCCAGATCCCGCGGCAACGCCGAGAGATGCTGCAGATGCGCCAGCAGCGCATCGTCCAGCGGCACGTACACCACCACCATCGCCACCGGCTGCGGCGCATAGATCGGCACCACCACCACCCATGCGGCCTTGCCGTCCGTCGCCACCACGGCCGCGGTGCGCCGCATGTAGGCACTGCGCATCAGGTCAGGAAACGGGAAGCGCGTCAACGGCGGCGTGGCCCCGGCGGTGTCGGCCTGGACGCGGCCGTCGAGGCCGATCAGCAGCATGCGCGAGGCGCCCACCCGGCGGCCGTGATTGCGCAGCACCGACAGCACGGTGCCGCGATCGCGCTCGGCGATGGCCGAACGCAGCGCGTAGTCGAGCGAGAGCACCTCGACGTTGCCGGCCACGCGCGCCGAGATGTCGTCCATCTGCGCCTCGAAGGCGCGCGCGTTGGCGGTCAGCTGCCGCTCGCCTTCGCTGATCAGCGCGTGGCGCGTCACCTCGTAGACCAGCCCGGCGGTGAGCAGCTGCACGGTCACCAGGGTCGCGACAAAAAACAGCGCCAGCCGCAGGCGAAAGCCCATCGCCGGCAGCCTCGGCATCAGTAATCCAGGCGTCCGCGATCCATCGGCATGCGCGGATCGGGGATCAGCGAAAGGGTGAAGGACAGCATCTGCGTGCCCGCCCCTTCGGCAATCGTCACCGGCTGGCTCGGCTGCGGCTGACCGGGGTACAGCTGCGGGTGCCAGACCTGCGCGGTATAGCGGCCGGGAGCGAGCCGGGCAAAGCTGGCATTGCCGCTGCGGTCAGACAGGGCGATCAGCGGCGCCGCGGAGACGAACAGGTAGCTGATCATGTGATCGTGGATATTGCAGCCGACCGCGGCAATGCCGGCCTGGTCCAGCTGCAGCGGCGGCGAGCTCTCGCCCGGGCGCAGCACGAAATCGAATTTCCGGATCGGCGAAAAGGAGTAGACGTGATGGCGGGTGTCATCGCTGTTGCGGAACACCACCCTGTCGCCGGGGCGCAACAGTTGCACGTAGGGCAGGAAGGTCTCGTCTTTCTGATCGATCACATGGGTCGCCGGCAGCGGTGCGGGAGCGCTATCGGCCGCGGGCTGCGCAGGCGCCAGGATGACCACCGCGTTGCCGGCGGCGTGGCCGTGGCTGTCATTCAGATGCACGGTCAGCCCCGCCGCGCGCACCGGCGATGCGCTCCACGCAAGAAGCCATGCCACCGCCAGCCACACACGCATCGGATACCCCTGCCGCAACCGTCGTTGCCTAGCCTACCCATTTTTCAGGGCCGCCGCCTGCCGCCGTGCGCTGCCCGCGCGCCCGCGACGCATGGCGGATGATCGCATCGGACCGATTTGCTACGCTGGCCGATCAACACCTGCGTACGAGACCGGCATGAGCGACCTGGATGGCATCCACACGATCGACACCGGCTTCGTGCGGCCACAGTTTGACGCGGCGTATCTGCTGGTCGAACGGGGTCGCGCCGCCTTCATCGACTGCGGCACCAACCACGCGGTGCCGCGCCTGCTGGCCGCGCTGGACGAGGTCGGGCTGAGTCCGGCGGCGGTCGACTGGCTGATCCTCACTCATGTGCATCTCGATCACGCCGGCGGCGCCGGCGAGCTGATCGCCCGGCTGCCGAACGCGCGGCTGGTGGTGCACCCGCGCGGTGCCCGCCACATGATCGACCCCGCCCAGCTGTG
>JAJZGE010000199.1 GCA_021798675.1 Pseudomonadota bacterium
TCGCTACCGCCTCGTGCGCCGGCTCGGCGAAGGCGGCATGGGCGTGGTCTACCTTGCCGAGCGCGAGGATGGCGGCTTCGTGCAGCAGGTGGCGCTGAAGGTGCTTGGCGCCGGGGCGGTCGGATCACCCACGTTGCAGGAGCGTTTCGCGCGCGAGCGGCAATTGCTGGCACGGCTGGAGCACCCCGGCATCGCGCGCCTGCTCGACGGCGGCATGCTGGCCGACGGCCAGCCCTTCCTGGCGATGGAATACGTCGAGGGCGAGCGCATCGACGCGTGGTGCGAGCGACACGGGCTGGACCTGCGCCAACGCGCGCAGCTGCTTCTCAAGGTCTGCGCCGCGGTGGAGTATGCGCACCGCAACCTGGTAATCCACCGCGACCTGAAGCCCGCCAACATTCTGGTCGATGCGCGGGGCGAGCCCAAGTTGCTGGACTTCGGCATCGCCCGGCTGATCGACGAGGAGGCGGTGGAGGGCACGCTCACCGTCACCGGCCAGCGCGCGCTCACGCTGGCCTACGCCAGCCCGGAGCAGATCGAGCAGCAGCCGTTGACCACCGCGGTGGACGTCTACGGGCTCGGCATGGTGCTCTACCAGCTGATGGCGGGACAACGGCCATGGCAGCACATCACCACGCCGCACCAGCTCAGCCACGCCATCGTCGCCGGCGAGGTCGTGCCGCCCAGCCGCAGTGCGCGGACGGGCGACGCACTGCGTCACGCCGTTCCCGCCGACATCGACGCCATCGCGCTGAAGGCGCTGCGCCGCAAGGCCGGCGAGCGCTACGCCAGCGTGGACGCGCTTGCCGCCGACTTGCGCAGGTGGCTGGCGCAGCGTCCCGTGCTGGCGCGGCGCGGCCAGCGCCTGTACCGTGCGCGCCGCTTCCTGCAGCGCAACCGCTGGCCGCTGACCGCCGCCGCCGCACTGCTGCTCAGCGTGCTGGCCGGCCTGGCCACGTCGCTCTATTCGCTGCACCAGACGCGTGTGCAGCAACGGCTGGCCGAGCAGCGGCTGCTGCAGCTGCAGCGGATGGTGCAGTTCCAGCAGTCGATGTACGACAGCGTGGACATCGACGCGATGGGACATGCCGTGGTCGCCGCGACCCGGCGCCAAGTCGCCGCGTCGCTCGCCTCGGCGCCAGGGGCGGTGGTGGACGATGCGCTGGGCAAGGCCTTCGCCAGCGTGCAGGCCACCGACATCGCACGCGCGGCGATGGACGATTACGTGATCGGCCATACGCTCGACGGCCTCGACCGTGCCTTTGCCGATGCGCCCCTGCTCGATGCCGACCTGCGCCAGTCGCTGGCGCGTGCGCTGCTTGGCATCGGCAGCTACGCGCATGCCGCCGCCGAGTTGCGCAAGGTGCTGGCGGTGCGCGCCAGGCTGCTGCCTGCCGGCGACCGCGGTCAGCTTTCGGTACGCGTGGACCTGGCGCAGGCGCTGGAGAAGCAGGGGCACACGGCGGCCGCGGCCGCCATGTACGCCCAGGCCGAAAAGCTGGCGCGGCTCGAGCCGCCCACCGACGCCCTGCGCGTGGCCGCCGAATCCGGCGTGGCGCGCATGCTGGTGGCGCAGGGACACCTGCGGCAGGCATTGCAGCAGCAGGACGCGTTGTACGCCGCGCTGAAACCGCGCGTCCCCGCCACCAATCACGGCCTGATGCGATTGCAGCGCGACCTGGTAATGACCTTGATCGGACTCGGCCAGCGCGATCGCGCGCTGCAGCTGGCCGGGCCGCTGGTGGCGCTGGACCAGCGCGCGCTGGGCGCGCAGAACCCGCAGACGTTGGACACCATGCTGGTGCAGGCCAGGCTGCTGCATTATCGCTACGAATACGAGCGCTCGCTCGCACTCGCCCGCCAGGTGGCCGCCGTCCGCACCCAGCGCCTGGGCGCGGATCACCCCGATACCTTGGCCGCCGCCTTCATGGTGGCGACGGACGAGGTGTACCTGGCGCAGGATCCCAAGGCGCTTGCCGCAGCCGGCGCGGACCTGCAACGCGTGATCGACGCGCGTCGCCGCGTGTTGGGCGTCGACCATCCCGACACCATCGCCGCCGAAACGGTGATGGTGCGGCTGCTGGCCAAGCAGGGCAGCCATGCCAAGGCTGCGGCCGAACGGCGCGCCTACTACGCGCAGGCGATCGCCTTGGAACGGCAGATCCTCGCGGCCCACGAACGCCAGCTCGGCGCCGACCATCCCAAGACCCTGATGGCGCTGGGCAGCCTGGCCAGCCTGCTGGACGAGGCCGGCCAGTACGGGCCGGCGTTGGCCGAGGCCAAGCAGTGCCTGGCCGGCCAGCTGCGCGTGCTGGGGCCGCAGCACCCGATGATCTCCGCCACCCGCACCCTGATCGGCGACATCGAGGACGACGCCCACCAGTGGCAGGCCGCGCGAGACGCCTACCGGCAGGCGCTGGATCAACGCGAGCAATTGCTGGGCTTGCGCGATGCGCACACCATCGAAAGCGCCTCGCGCCTGTACTCCGTGCTGATGGAGTTGCACGACACCGGTGCGGCCGCCAAGGTGCGCCAGCGCTACATGGACCCGGTGATCGCGATGGATCCGAAGACGCTCAACGCCGCCATGCGCAGCGTCCGCGACGAGGCGATCCGCATGCTGGGATCGTAGCCGCACGGTATCTCCGCACGAAAACGGGCCGCTTGCGCGGCCCGTTTCGTTCCGCCTTCCGGCCGCAGGCTGCGGCTGGAGCGAATGGCGGGCTTACTTCAGCTTGGCATCCGCGCGCAGCGCCTCGGCCTTGTCGGTCTTCTCCCACGAGAACGCGGTGAACTTGCTGCCGTCGGCGGCCTTCACCTCGTAGGGACTGCGGCCGAAGTGGCCGTAGCTGGCGGTCTGCTGGTACATCGGGTGGATCAGGTCGAGCATCTTGAGGATGCCGTACGGACGCAGGTCGAAGTGCCTGCGGATCAGCTTCTCGATCTTGTCGTCGCTGATCCTGCCGGTGCCAAAGGTGGTCACCGAGATCGAGGTCGGCTCGGCCACGCCGATGGCGTAGCTCACCTGCACCTCGCAGCGGTCGGCGATGCCGGCGGCCACGATGTTCTTGGCCACGTAGCGCGCGGCGTAGGCGGCCGAACGGTCCACCTTGGACGGATCCTTGCCGGAGAACGCGCCGCCGCCATGGCGGGCCCAGCCGCCGTAGGTGTCGACGATGATCTTGCGGCCGGTCAGGCCGCAGTCGCCCACCGGGCCGCCGATGACGAACTTGCCGGTCGGGTTGATATGGAACTTGGTGCCCTTGTGCAGCAGCTTGGCCGGCAGCACCGGCTTGAGGATCTCCTCGCGCACGGCTTCGATCAGCTCCTTCTGCTTCACGCCCGGGTCGTGCTGGGTGGACAGCACCACGGCGTCGATCGCGGTGGCCACGCCGTTCTCGTAGCGCAGGGTGACCTGGCTCTTGGCGTCGGGGCGCAGCCACGGCAGCCGCGAGTTCTTCTTCTTGCGGATCTTGGCCTGCTGCTCGACCAGGCGGTGCGAGTAGTAGATCGCCGCCGGCATGAAGTCCTTGGTCTCGTTGGTGGCGTAGCCGAACATCAGGCCCTGGTCGCCGGCGCCCTGCTCCTCGGGCTTCTTGCGGTCCACGCCCTGGTTGATGTCGGGCGACTGCTTGCCGATCAGGTTCAGCACGCCGCAGGTGGCGCCGTCGAAGCCGACTTCGCTGGAGTCGTAGCCGATGTCCAGGATCACCTTGCGGGTGATCGCCTCGAGGTCGATCCAGGCGCTGGTGGTGATTTCGCCGGCGACGATGGCCACGCCGGTCTTCACCATGGTTTCGCAGGCGACGCGGGCTCGCGGATCCTGCGCGAGGATCGCGTCGAGCACGGCATCGGAAATCTGGTCGGCGACCTTGTCCGGATGGCCTTCGGAGACCGATTCGGAAGTGAACAGATGGCTGGACATCGCGTTTATATCCTCGTGTACGGATAAAGAGATAAAAGAAAGTGCGGCATCATACCACTCTGTCGCATCGGGGTTGTACCCCAGCCTGAACCCGGATTTGGGCGGCTGGACGGCTATTTGCCGCGATTCACGCGGCCTCGCAGCGGTTGCGCCCGTTGCTCTTGGCGCGATAGAGCGCCTGGTCGGCGCGCTCGAAAACACTGTCCGGCGTGTCGTCCGCGCGCACGGTGGCGATGCCGCACGACAGGGTGATCGGCACCACCTGGTCCTGGCTGTGGAAGCGCGCCTGGCCGATGCGTATGCGCAGGCGTTCGGCCACCCGCATCGCTTCGCCGGCATCGGCGGCGAGCAGGGCGACGAACTCCTCGCCGCCGTAGCGGGCGAGGTAGTCGCCGGGACGCAGCGCGGCCTGCAGCTGTTCGGCCACGATGCGCAGCGCGCGGTCGCCGGCGGCGTGGCCCAGCCGGTCGTTGATGGTCTTGAAGTGGTCGATGTCCAGGATCAGCAGGCTGGTGACGGGCGCGTCGGCCTCGCACAGCAATGCCATGCGTACTTCCAGGGCGCGACGGTTGGCCAGCCCGGTGAGCGGGTCGGTGTCGGCCAGCTGCAGCTTCTGCTGCAGCGTGGCCTCCATGGTGCGGGTGCTGGATTCCAGCTCGCGGATGCGTTCGCGCATGCGCGCGGCGTGTTCCCGCCACGCCTGCTCGCGCAGCTGCTCGCGCTCGCGCAGCGCGGCGAGATGGGCGCCGACGGCGGCCAGTCGCGCCTGCACGTCGGCCTGCAGGCTGACCAGGTCGGGCGCGGAACGCGCGCGTTCGCCCAGCGCCTGCACTTCGCCGGCCATGCGTTCGCCCAGTTCGCGCCGTGCGGCGACCACGTCGTTGCGCGATTGGTCGTCCTGGTCGAGATGCACGGTGAGCGCGGACAGTTCGTCGTCCACGTGGCTAAGCAGGCGGCTGGCGCTGCGCTGGGCTTCCTCCAGTTGCTCAAGCCGGCGCGCTACCAGTGCGGCCAGCGCCTCGCCGTGAACCTGCAGCATGGCGGCGTCGCGGCAACCCACGATGCGTCCGCGCAGGGCTTCCAGCTCGGGGTCGACGGGATCGCCCAGCGGCTGGCGGTCGAGGATGGC
>JAJZGE010000200.1 GCA_021798675.1 Pseudomonadota bacterium
GATCTGAATCCTTCGACGCGCGCGAACCCTTCGACCGCCACCGGATGGTCGGCACCGAATTGCTGGCGCGCTGTCTGCGGCGCAAGGGGCGAGTGCTGCAGGTGCCCATTTCCACGCGCGAGCGCCTCGACGCTCCGCGTTTCGGTTCCTCGCTGCGCGCGAACCTGCGGCTGCTTCGCGCGCTTGCCTGGATGGTCCTGGTGTACGCTGGAATCCCCTCATGAGGCATGCGCGTCGCGCCCGAGACGGTCAGGAGCATCCGCCCCGGCTATGGCCCGGCGCCGAAATTCCTCCCGCAAGTACTCGGACGGGAACTGCGCCGGGACGTCGTCGCGGGCATGCCGGTGACGTGGAGCGACCTCCGGACGGCCGCCGCCCGTTGAAGCCCGGATCGGCGGTCGCCGATCCGCAGTGACCTTGCAGTTCTCGACGCACAATCCGGACCGACCATGTCGCCCTTGGTAAGCATCATCATCCCCACGCACCGGCCCGCGCATTTCAGGCACGCCTTGAAATGCGCATTGCACCAGACCTACGGTCATCTGGAGATCATCGTCAGCGACAACAGCGGCGGCGCCGAGATCGAGTCCCTGTGCCGCGAGCATCCGCAGGTGCGCTACCGCCGCAATGTCGATGGTGTGCCGTCCACGAATATCGCCGAACCGCTGCGACTGGCGCGCGGTGAGTTCATCAAGTATCTGTTCGACGACGATTTCCTCTACCCCAACTGCATCGACACCATGCTCGGCTTCCTGGCGCTGGTCGACCAGCGCCAGCGCGATGGAATCGGGCTGATCACCACCTCGCGTCATGAGATGAACGACGTGAACGTCGTTCACAGCGAGAGGCGATTGGAGGGAGTACCGAATCCGCAGATCATCGGCGGATTGCAGGCCGTGCGCAATCTGGCGTTGAACCAGCTGAACTTCATCGGTGAGTTTTCGACCGTTCTCTTCAGGCGCAGCCTGCTTGGCGATTTCGAGCCGCTCGACATCTTCCACGCGTTCGGCCGGCGCTATCTGGGCGTGATCGACGTGCCGCTCTACGTCAATCTCCTGCTCAAGTCGAATCTGCTCTACATCCCGTTTTCGGTATCCGCCTTCCGGATCCACCAGGAGGGCGGATCGATCCCGACCGGCAGCCCGCACTTCCATTACGCCGTCTCCGACTGGCTTCAACTGCTGGAAAGCAGCTTCGAATACGGACTCATCACCCGCGATGAACTGACTGCCGGGGCTCGAACCTATCTGCAACGCTCCGCGAACTTCGAGCCGCTGTTCCCGGAACAACTCGGCGCCGCGCGCGAGCGCGCGCAGAAATACCTGTCGGGCTGAACGGGACCGACGACCACGACGCGATAATGCCCGAACGCACTACCTGCGGCATCGACGCCGCGTTCGAGACCCCATCCGATCGAAAGCCCCGCGCCACGCTTCTCCAGGGAACTGCATGAACAAAGTCAGCGTCATTCTGGTCACCCGCGACCAGGCTGCCCATCTCGAGGACTGCATCACCAGCGTGCTCACGCAGACCTTCGCGGATCTCGAACTTCTCGTTGTCGATCGCGCCTCGTCCGATGCCACGCCGGCGATACTCGCCGGCCAGTCCGATCCGCGGCTCAGACACTGGCGCGTCGAGGCCGACGTGGGCCCGGGTCAGGCCCGCGCGCTGGCCTGCGCGCAGGCCGGCGGTGAATTCGTGGCCATCGCGCACGCCGACTGCCACTTCGAGGCGACCAAGCTGGCCGAACAGATCGCCGTACTGGCGCAATGGCCGCAGATCGGCGCCGTTTTCGCACTTTCGACGCAGGACGCCGCGCAAGCCCCGTGCGATCGATACGGCTGGTTGCGCCGGCTGTTCGAGGATCCCGAAGCGCTGCGCACCCCGTCGGTGCTGATCCGGCGCTCACTCCTCGCCGGACTGCCCAACCACGACCGTCTGCTTGAACTCGCGGACTCCGAAGCATGGGTCCGATTGCTCATGGATCACGAAATCCACGTGATCCCGAAGGCTCTGGTGCGCCTGACCGGAACCAGGCCCGAACGCAGCGCGGCGGTACGTCGCAACTGGGAAGTGCGAAAGGTGCTGCGGCACTACGCGAATCTGAACGCCGATACGTACGAGAAGGTCTTTGGCGAAAGGCCCGTCGGCGACCCGCGAGTCGCGCTGGCGCGACGTGCACTGCTCGTGCCCTCGCGGCCATGGCAGGCATTCGCTCTGGATCTCTGGTACGACGCGCTGGGGAACACGCCGGCCGAGCAATGGGGCGAGTTCCTCGAGGCCACCGGACGCGTCGACGTTTTCGGGCAGAGCGAGATGCCGGTCCCGGCTCCGGCATCCGCTCCGGTGCTGGCGCCCGTGCGACCGCCCACGGCAGTGCTGCTTCACCTTCACTACCCCGAACTCTGGCCTGAATTCGCCAGCGCCATACGACGCATCGGCCCCTGCGATGTCTACGTCTCGCTGACCGACCGGGCCCGCGACGTCGCACCGCGCATCGCCGAGGACTTCCCCGGTGCGCTGGTCCTGCCGGTCGACAACCGCGGTCGCGACATCGCGCCTCGCATCGAACTCGCGCGTCGCGTACGCAACAAGGGCTACACGCAGCTGCTTCTGCTGCACGGCAAGCGATCGCCGCACCTCAAGGATGTCGCGCAGATCAACGTGCCGTTTCTCCAGCATCGCGACGGCGACCGTTGGCGCCGCGAGCTGGTCGACGCGCTGGTCGAACAGGCTCCACGCGTCATCTCGACCTTCGAGCAGAACCCGCGCGTGGGGCTGATCGGCCCCAGCGGCTTCTGGCTCGGGCTGCGCGGAGACGCGAACCTCGACCGCACCATGGCACTGGCGCAGCGCATGGGACAGCCGATCGACCCGGCGCGTCACGGCTATTTCGCCGGATCGATGTTCTGGTGCCGTCCGCAGGCGCTCGAACCCCTGCTGGCTCTGAACTTCGGCCCGCAGGACTTCGAGCCGGAATCCGGTCAGACCGACGCCACCCTGGCGCATGCCTGCGAACGCGCGTTCGCTCTCAGCGTCGAGCGGGCAGGCTTCCAGATCGCCGACACCGCGGGCACGCTGCTGGCGCAGCCGGCGAAGGCGCCGACCCCATGGATGATCGAGGCACGTTGCCTGCCCGCGGAGCGGGCCTGGGCGCAGGAGTTCCCGTTCGCCGCCAGCGCGTCGGTGCGTGTGGCGCTGGCGGTGGCACCGAACCCGGCGCTCTCCAACGACTCCACGCTGGCCAGTCTGTCGGACCAGTGGCTGGCCGCCGAAGCTGTCGAGCTTCCCGGCACCGCGCTGGCGAGCGGTCTGCTGCTCGAAGCCAACCGAGCCCTGCTCGCCACCGGTGGAACCTGGCTCGGCCTGCTCGACGCCGGCGACCGGCTCGCGCCGGATGCGGTGTTCCGCATGCGACACGCCATCGAGCTGCATCCCGAATGGCAGTTGCTCTACACCGACGAAGACAACCTGACGGCCGACGGACAGCATGTCAATCCGCACTGCAAGCCCGACTTCAACCTCGACTACCTGCGCAGCCTGCCGTACATCGGCGGGCTGCTGTTGATCCGGCGCGACCTGTTCGAGACTCTAGGCGGGTTCGATCCCGACGCCGAGGGTGCCGAGGACTACGACCTGCTACTGCGGGCATGGGAGCACCTGCAGGCGTCTGGCGACGGCGAGCGGGCCATCGGTCATATCCCCGAGGTGCTCTATCACCGTCGCGTGGGAGCGAGCCACACGCGCAAATCGGTACCCGAACTGCTGGCCGTCACGCAACAGGTGCTGCAGGCCCATTTTCAGCGCCTGGCCATCGCCGCCGAGGTGCAACCCGGGCCGTTCCCACCTGCCATGCGCGTGCGCTGGCCGCTGCCGCCCGACAGGCCGATGGTGTCCATCCTCATTCCTACCCGCGACCAGCTGGGCATGCTGCAGCGCTGCGTCGAGTCGGTCATCGAGAAGACCCGCTATCCGGCCTATGAAATCCTGATCATCGACAACGACAGCCAGAGCGACGACGCGGTGCGCTATCTCGACGCGATCGAATCGCGCGAGCAGGAACTGGGCGGGCGCCTGCGGGTCATTCGCGCACCAGGCCCGTTCAACTTCTCGGCCATGAACAACCTCGCCGCACGTGCGGCCCGCGGCGACTACCTGCTGCTGCTCAACAACGACACGGCGGCGCTGCACGAGGAATGGCTCGACGAGATGATGGGCCACGCTGTGCGCCCGGATGTCGGCGTGGTCGGCGCCAAGCTCTTGTACCCGGACGGAAAGATTCAGCATGCAGGGGTGATCCTGGGCGTACGCGGGCCGGCCGAGCACCCGTTCATCGGGCGCGCCGGGGAGGACCGGGGCTACTTCGGCCGAGCCCAGCTGGTGCAGGATCTCAGCGCCGTCACGGGCGCCTGCCTGCTGTTGCGCAAGGGCCTGTACGAACAGCTCGGCGGCCTGGACGAAAAGGCCTTCAAGGTGTCCTACAACGACATCGACCTGTGCCTGCGTGTACGCGCTGCCGGGCTGCGCGTGGTGTTCACGCCCAATGCGCTGCTGCTGCACGAGGGTTCGGCCAGCCAGAAGGGCCAGGTCGAGCAAAAGCCCGACGAGGCCAAGCAGAAGCGATTCGCCGCCGAGCGCGAGGCGATGTACGACAAATGGCTGCCGCTGCTGGCCCGGGACCCGGCCTACAACCGGCATCTCAGCCTGGCCACCACCGAATTCCAGCTGGACGACCAGGCGCCCCTCGCCTGGGATCCCGAATGGCGTCCGCGCCCGCGCATTCTTGTGCATCCGGCCGATCGCGAGGGCTGCGGGGAATACCGCATCATCGCCCCCATGCGCGCGCTCAACCGGGCGGGCATGACCCAGGGCTGGGAGACCATGCGCCTGTTCCAGCCGGCGGAGATGCAACGTATCGACGCCGACAGCCTGGTCGTGCAACGTCAGATGGAATGGCCGCAGATCGAGGCGCTCGAGCGCAACGCGCGTCTGATGCGCGCCTTCCGCGTATTCGAGATCGACGATCTGATCACCAACC
>JAJZGE010000201.1 GCA_021798675.1 Pseudomonadota bacterium
CCTTGCCTCCTCGACCTCGTGCGCGGTCTCGTGCAAATGCAGGTGCACCGGGATGTCGAGCTGGTCGGCCAGCACACGGATGCGCTCGAAACTCTCGTCGGAGACGGTGTACGGCGCATGCGGCGCGAAGGCGGTCGACACCAGCGGATCGCCGAGGAAACTGTCGTGCACCTCGCTCGCCCGCTCGAAGTATTCATCCTGCGACTTCGCCCACGCCGTGGGAAACTCGATCACCGGCAGGCCCACCACGGCGCGAAACCCCAGCTTGCGGTAGGTGGCACCGATCGCGTCGGGAAAGAAGTAGTTCTCGTTGGCACAGGTGGTGCCGCCGCGCAGCATCTCGGCCACCGCCAGTTCCACGCCGTCGCGCACGAACTCCGGGCCGATCACCTTGGCCTCGGCCGGCCAGATGTGCTGCTGCAGCCACACCATCAGCGGCAGGTCGTCGGCCAGGCCGCGCAGCAGGGTCATCGGATTGTGCGTATGGGCGTTGACCAGGCCGGGGATCAGCGCGTGCTCGGGTAGGCTCACCGTCTCGTGCGGCAGGTAGGCCGCGCGCGCTGCCGCGATTGGCAGCAGCGCGACGATGCGGTCGCCCCGCACTGCCACCGCGTGATCCTCCAGCACCACGCCATGCGGCTCCACCGGTACCACCCAGCGGGCTTCGATCAGCAGGTCGACGGACTGGGGCTGGATTTCGCTCACGTTGGGCTTCCTGATCCGAGGGCTTCAATACGCGAAAGGCGGCCACCTTGCGGCGCCGCCCATGTTCGTCGCGCCGGTTTTCGCCGGGATGACACGATGCGGGGCTGCGCGAAGCCCCGCAGCCTCGCGTCACTTACCGACGCGGCTGACGTATTCGCCGGTGCGGGTGTCGACCTTGATCACCTCGTCCTGGCCCACGAACAGCGGCACGCGCACCACGGCGCCGGTTTCCAGCGTGGCCGGCTTGCCGCCGCCGCCGGAGGTGTCGCCGCGCACGCCGGGATCGGTCTCGGTGATCTTCAGTTCGACGAAGTTCGGCGGCTGCACCGCGATGATCTCGCCGTTGAACAGCGTGACCACGCACTCTTCCTCGCCCTTCAGCCACTTCGCCGCCTCACCCATGCCGGCCTTGCCGGCCTGGTGCTGCTCGAAGCTTTCCTGGTGCATGAAGTGCCAGAACTCGCCATCGGAGTACAGGTACTGCATGTCGGTATCGGTGACGTCGGCGACTTCGAAGCTGTCGCTGGACTTCATCGTCTGCTCGGTGGTGCGGCCGGTCTTCAGGTTGCGGATGAAGATGCGGGTGAACGCCTGGCCCTTGCCGGGCTTGATGAACTCGGCTTCGGTGATGATCCATGGATCGTTGTTGTGAAGGATCTTCATGCCCTTCTTGACGTCGTTGAGACCGGCGGTAGCCATGCGGTGAACTCCAGAGGTGAATGGTCGGGGCCCGAACGCCCCTGCGCCGCCATGGACGGCTAGAATGGATGGTTCGAGGGTCCGGGATGGCCCGGACAAGGCTCCCCATGATAACCGCAAGCCCCGGCGCACGCATTACACCTGCCTTCGCCACGCCCGACGCCGACTGGCGATCACTGTGGCGCGAAGCCGTCACCGACGCATCCGAATTGCTCGCCCTGCTGGGCCTGTCCGCGCTGGCCGCGCAGCTGCCGCCGGCGGATGCCGGCTTCGCCCTGCGCGTGCCACGCGGGTTCGTCGCGCGCATGCGCCATGGCGACGCGCGCGACCCGTTGCTGTTGCAGGTGCTGCCGCAACTGGCCGAACTGGACGTGGTGCCGGGCTTCGTCGCCGACGCGGTAGGCGACCTGGCCGCCCGGGAGGCCCAGGGCGTGCTGCACAAGTACCACGGACGCGCCCTGCTGATTGCCAGCGGCAGCTGTGCGATCAATTGCCGCTACTGCTTCCGCCGCCACTTTCCCTACGGCGAGGAAATGGCCGCCGCCGGCCAGTGGCGAAAGGCGCTGGAGCACGTGCGGCAGGACGACAGCATTGGCGAACTGATCCTTTCCGGCGGCGACCCGCTGGCGTTGTCCACCGCCAAGCTGGATGAGCTATCGCGTGGACTGGCCGACCTTCCGCACGTCGTCCGCCTGCGTATCCACACCCGCCTGCCGGTGGTCTTGCCGGAGCGTATCGACACGGCCTTCACGCGCTGGCTGGCAGACCTGCCGCTGCAAAAGGTGGTGGTGCTGCACGCGAACCACGCCCGTGAATTCGATGTCCACGTGGATGCTGCCTGCGCCCGCTTGCGCGGGGCCGGCGCCACCCTGCTCAACCAGTCGGTGCTTCTGCAAGGAATCAACGACGCTGCCGATACACTGGTTGCGCTGTCCGAGCGCCTGTTTGCCGCCGGCGTGCTGCCGTACTACCTGCACCAGCTCGACCGGGTGCAGGGTGCCGCGCACTTCGAGGTGGACGACGCCCGTGCGCAGGCGCTGGTGGATGCGCTGCGCTCGCGCCTGCCCGGCTACCTGGTGCCGAAGCTGGTGCGCGAGGTATGCGGCGACCCATCCAAACGCCCGCTGTAGGCGTATGTCCAATCATCTGCGTCTGGATGTCCGCTGGCAGTTCCGCCGTCAATCCGCTACAACCCAGTAGTACGCCGCTCCGCCCGGAAGACCAACGGACTCATCTGCCCACCGCGACATCGGCAACAGCATGAAAAAAGACTTCGTCATCCGCATCCTTTTCATCGAGCACTCGGTCGAGGAGGCGGAACAGATCATCAGCCTGCTGCGCAATACCGGTATCGCGGTGCGCCCGGCGCGCGCCACCGCCGCCGAACAGGTGCAAGCCGCCCTGGCCGAGCTGGAACCGGACCTGGTGCTGTTCGATCCCGCCAACGGCGCCGTCACCCTGCCCGAAGTGGTGCGCATGCTGGACGCCCGCGGCAACGACTACTCGCTGCTCGGCCTGGTCGGTACGCTGGACAACCACCAGATCGCCGAACTGTTCGAGCAGGGCGCGCAGGGTATCGCCACGCGCGGCATGCCCAGCCAGTTGCTGGCCGTCCTGCGGCGCGAATTCGAAGCCCTGCAGAACCGTCGCATGCTGCGGCGGCTGGAGGCCACCCAGCGCGAACTGGAACGCCGCTGCGACGCGCTGCTCGACTCCTCGCGCGACGCCATCGCCTACGTGCATGAGGGTGTGCACGTGCGTGCCAACCAGGCCTACCTGGAGACCTTCGGCTACGAAAGCTTCGACGACCTGCTCGGCATGCCGATCCTCGACATGATCGACGCCGTCGACATCGAGGAATTCAAGAACCTGCTGCGCGGCCACACCCGCCAGGAAAAGCTGCCGAACCAGGCCAGCCTGCGCGCGCGCCGCGCCGACGGCAGCCAGTTCGACGCCAACGTGGAGTTTTCTCCCGCGACATTCGAGGGCGAGCCCTGCCTGCAGATCGTGTTCCGCCGCCAGGCGGTCGACCCGGCCATGCTCGAACAGTTGCAGCGCGACCCGGTCACCGGTCTGTACAACCGCGCGCACATGCTGGAGCGCATCGACCACGCGGTCACCGACGCCGCCAAGGGCAAGAAAGGCCAGGCACTGCTGCTGATCGAACCCGACAACTGGACCACCCTGGTCAGCGGCATCGGGCTGGCCAAAGCCGACGAGTTGCTGGTCGGCTTCTCCAACCGCGTGCGCATGTTGCTGGACGCCAACGACATCGCCGGCATGCTGGCCGAACACACGCTGGGCGTGATACTCGACGCCCGCTCGGACGAGGCCATCCGCGAGTGGATCGCCAAGCTGCAGCAAAGCATTTCCGGCGAAATCTTCGATGCCGGCTCGCGCTCCCTCGTGGTCACCGCCAGCGTCGGCGGCAGCCTGCTGGGCGAAAAGAACGCCAATGCCGAGCTGCTGCTCAACCAGGCCAGCCAGGCCCTGCGCACCGCGCAAAGCCTGGGTAGCAACCAGTTGGAACTGCACGATCCCGCGGCGCGCGAGAAGGCCGACGAGGAGCGCGAGCGCTACTGGCTGGACCTGCTGCGCAAGGCGCTGGAAGGCAAGGGCCTGATGCTCTACCACCAGCACACCATCAGCCTGCAGGACGCCGAAGGCGACTATTCGGAAATCCTTTTGCGCATGGAGGGTCCCCAGGGCGAGGTGTTGCCCGGCTTCTTCATGCCGATCGCCGACAAGCATGGCCTCACCGGCGCCATCGACCGCTGGGTGCTGGACCAGGCTATTAGCGCCCTGCAGCGACGCGAGGGCATGGGCCAGCAGACCACGTTCTTCGTCAAGTTCACCGCCGCCTCGCTGCAGGACCCCACCTTCCTGGATTGGCTGGGCAAGCGCTTCACGCAGGCCGGGCTCAAGCGCGGCCGCCTGGTGCTCGAGATGACCGAGAGCAAGGTGATGACCCTGCTGCGTCCCGCCCAGGAGTTCCTCGCCGGCTGGAAAAAGCTCGGCGGGCGCTTCGCACTGGAGCAGTTCGGCTCGGGTCTCAATTCGTTCCAACTGCTCGGACACATCGACGCGGACTACCTCAAGATCGACCGCAGCTACATGGCCGACCTGGCCAAGTCTCCCGACAACCAGAAGAAGGTCGCCGAGATCTGCGGGCAGGCACGCGAACTGAAGAAGCTGACCATCGCCGAATGGGTCGAAGATGCCACCAGCACCTCGCTGCTGTTCTCCGCCGGCGTGGACTTCGTACAGGGCAACTTCCTGCAGGTACCGCAGCGTCTGGATTGACTGCACGCAACAGCGTTGGCGGTGCCTTCCGGGTCCCCCGCTTCAATCAG
Organism: Pseudomonadota bacterium; assembly: GCA_021798675.1. Next base: position 4,758 of record JAJZGE010000201.1, read on the forward strand.
GCAACGAGGTTCGCCCGCAGGAATGCCCGGCACGAAAAAGCCGCGGATCGCTCCGCGGCTTTTCTTGTTTTCGACCTGCCTCGAGGCAGGCGCGTCCCGCTGCTTACTCGGCGCTGGCGGCAGCAGCCTTGTTGGCGGCCTTGATCGCGGCGGCGGCGGCGACATCTTCCTTGATGCGGGCAGCCTTGCCTTCCAGGTTGCGCAGGTAGTACAGCTTGGCGCCGCGCACCTTGCCCTTGCGCTTCACTTCCA
>JAJZGE010000202.1 GCA_021798675.1 Pseudomonadota bacterium
ACCGCCGCGGCGCGTTCACAGGCCTTGTTGAGGAATACCGATGAGCAATATTTCCGCCCAACTGGTGAAGGAACTGCGCGAGCGTTCAGGCGCCGGCATGATGGAATGCAAGAAGGCGCTGGTCGAAAACGACGGCAACATTGACGTCGCGATGGAGTGGCTGCGCAAGTCCGGCTTGGCCAAGGCCGACAAGAAGGCCAGCCGCGTCGCTGCCGAAGGCCGCATCGTCGCCGCCCAGGGCGCCGGCAACGCGGTGCTGGTCGAGATCAACTGCGAGACCGACTTCGTCGCCAAGGATGCCAGCTTCCTGAAGTTCACCAATACCGTCGCCGACGTCGCGCTGAGCTCCGGGGCGGCCGACATCGACGCGTTGAAGGCCGCCGCCTATCCGGGCGCCAGCAATGTCGGCGAGGCAGCCAAGGCGCTGATCGCCACCATCGGCGAGAAGATCGACGTGCGCCGGATGGCCCGCGTCAGTCATGACGGCGTGATCGGCAGCTACATCCACGGTGGCCGCATCGGCGTGCTGGTTTCGCTCAAGGGTGGCTCCGAGGAGCTGGCCAAGGGCGTGGCGATGCACGTGGCCGCAATGAACCCCGCCTACGTCCGCGCCGAGGACGTCCCGGCCGACTTCCTGGCCAAGGAAAAGGACATCGCACTGAGCCAGATGTCCGACAAGGAAAAGGCCAAGCCAGCCGAAATCCTCGAGAAGATCGTGGGCGGCAAGGTCAACAAGATCATTTCCGAGGTGACCCTGCTCGGCCAGCCCTACGTGCTGGACACCAACGTGAGCGTGGGCGACGCGCTGAAGAAGGAAGGCGCCGACGTGATCACGGTGGTGCGCCTGGCCGTCGGCGAAGGCATCGAGAAGGTGGAAGAGGACTTCCACGCCGAAGTGATGAAGCAGGCCGGCCTGGCATAAGCGTCATGCCGCGTCGCGTCGCGAAAAGCCGCGGGTGACCGCGGCTTTTTTGTGCCGCGCAGCGCCGCCGCGGTTGCCGGACAGGCACCCCTGCCACTTGAGCCAGCAGCTACAATGCACCTGTTTTGCCCCACACAATCCGGAGATGTCATGAGCGACCAGCCCCAGTTCCGCCGCATTATGCTGAAGCTCTCCGGCGAGGCGCTGATGGGCGAGGCCGACTACGGCATCGACCCGAAGATGATCGGCCGGCTGGCCGAGGAGATCATCGAGGTGCAGCGCGCCGGCATCCAGATCGGTGTGGTGATCGGCGGGGGCAATATCTTTCGCGGCGCCGGCCTGGCCGCGGCCGGCATGGATCGCGTCACCGGCGACCACATGGGCATGCTGGCCACCGTGATGAACGCGCTGGCGATGCAGGACGCGATCGAGAAGCGTGGCGGTTTCGCTCGCGTGATGAGTGCGATCCAGATCCACGACGTGGCCGAGGACTTCATTCGCCGCCGCGCCATCCGGCACATCGAGAAGGGCCGCATCGTGCTGTTCGCCGCGGGCATCGGCAACCCGTTCTTCACCACCGACTCGGCTGCCGCCTTGCGCGCCGTCGAGGTTGGCGCCGACATCCTGCTGAAGGCGACCAAGGTGGATGGCATCTACACTTCCGATCCGACCAAGAACAGCAGCGCGACCCGCTACGAGCGGCTGACCTACGACGAGGTCATCGAACGCAAGCTGGCGGTGATGGACACGGCCGCAATCGCCTTGTGCCGCGACGACCGCATGCCGATGCGCATCTACGACATGACCGTGCCGGGCAATCTGATGCGGATCATGCGCGGCGAGCCGATCGGTACGCTGGTCTGCGCCGACTGACACCCCGGCCCCCGCTGCTATAATCGCCGGCCAGCCAGATCTCCGGGAAAAGCCACATGCTCAATGACATCAAGCAGGATGCCCAGACCCGCATGGGCAAGAGCATCGACTCGCTCAAACACGACCTTACCCGCCTGCGCACCGGCCGCGCCAGCACCGCGCTGGTGGACAACATCAAGGTTTCCTACTACGGCGCCGACATGCCGCTGACCCAGGTCGCCTCGGTGTCGCTGGCCGATGCGCGCACCATCATCATCACGCCGTGGGAAAAACCCATGGTGGCGACGATCGAGAAGGCCCTGCTGGCCTCCGACCTGGGCATCACGCCGACCACCGCCGGCACCGTGATCCGCCTCAACATGCCGCCACTGACCGAGGAGCGTCGGCGCGAGCTGGCCAGGCACGTGGGACACGAAGGCGAAAACGCCAAGATCGCGATCCGCAACGTGCGCCGCGACGCCCTTCAGCAGGTCAAGGATCTGCTGAAGGAAAAGCTGATCACCGAAGACGACGAGCGCCGGGCCGACGACGAGATCCAGAAGCTCACCGATCGCTTCGTCAAGGATGTCGATGCGGTGGTCAAGCACAAGGAAGACGAGTTGATGGCGCTGTGAGCATGACGCCGTCAGGCGCGCCCGCCGCGCATCGATCCGCGACGCCCGGCGCGGCTGACCCGCATGTCCCGCCCGCACGGCGTCACCCGCGAAACGTCGAGCCCGAATGACCGCCAAGCCTGATCCGGCGCTGGTTCCACGTCACGTCGCCATCGTGATGGATGGCAACGGCCGCTGGGCCAAGGCGCGCCACCGCCCGCGCAGCTTCGGTCACAACGCCGGCCGCAAGGCGGTGCGTGAAGTGGTCGAGGCCTGCCTGCGCGAAGGGGTGCAGGCACTCACCCTGTTCGCCTTCTCCAGCGAAAACTGGCAGCGGCCGGCAGATGAGGTGGGTGCCCTGATGAGGCTGTTCGTGCGCGCGCTGGACAAGGAGGTCGACGAGCTGCATGGCCACGGCGTGCGACTGCGCTTCGTTGGCGACCTGACTGCGTTTGACGCGCCGCTGCGCCAGCGCATGCAAACCGCGATGGCGCGCACCGCCGGCAACGACAGGCTGCACGTAAGTGTGGCGGTGAACTACGGCGGTCGCTGGGACATCGTGCAGGCCTGCCGTCAGGCCGCCGCCGCGGTGGCGTGCGGCCAGTTGCGCGCCGAGCAGATCGACGAGGCGCTGCTGGCCCAGTGGATGACATTGGCCGAGCTGCCGCCGCTGGATCTGTTCATCCGCACCGGCGGCGAATGCCGCATGAGCAACTTCCTGCTGTGGCAGGCTGCCTACGCCGAGCTGTACTTTACTGACACCTTGTGGCCCGATTTCGACCAGGCCTGCCTGCGCCGGGCCATCGAAGACTATGCCCGCCGCGAGCGCCGTTACGGCCGCACCGGCGAGCAGGTCGCCACCGCCTCCTAGGGATTCCGATGCTTTTCCAGCGTACCCTCACCGCCCTGGTGCTTGCGCCGCTGGTGATCCTGCTCATCCTGCTGTCATCGACCGCGGTGTTTGCGCTGATCGCCGCGGCTGCCTTCATGCTCGCGCTGTGGGAGTGGCTGCAGCTCAGCGGACTGCAGCAGGTCGCGTGGCGCGCCGCCTGGCTGCTGCTGGCGGCGCTGCTGTTCGGGGGGCTGTGGTGGCTGCGCGCCAGCGCCTGGACGCCGCTGCTGCTGCTCGCCGGTGTGGCATGGTGGCTGCTGGCCTGCGTGTGGTTGCGGCACTTCGCGTTCGCGGCAGCACCAACCCGCGAGAACCTGGCGCTGAAGCTGCTGGCCGGGCTATTCGTGGTGCTCCCGGCATGGGGCGCGCTGGTGAGCATCCATGGCAGCCACGCGAACGGCCACTGGTGGACCCTGCTGGCACTGGTGATCGTGTGGGTCGCCGATATCGGAGCCTATTTCAGCGGGCGCAGCTTCGGCGGACGCAAGCTGGCGCCACAGATCAGCCCGGGCAAGACCTGGGCCGGCGCCTACGGCGCGCTGGTTGCCGGCATGCTGGTAACCCTGCTCGGCGGCTGGCTGCTCGGCGTGCGCGGCAGCCAGCTGCTGGCGCTGGGGCTGCTGGCGGCCGTCACCGTGAGCGCCTCGATCGTCGGCGACCTGTTCGAGAGCCTGATGAAACGGCACGCGCAGGTGAAGGATTCCGGCACCCTGGTGCCCGGCCATGGCGGCCTGCTGGATCGGCTGGACAGCGTGTTCGCCGCCCTGCCGGTATTCGCCACCGGCCTGCTGCTGCTGCGGCTCTGAGATGACCGCCCTCGCCATCAGGAACGTCGCCGTGCTGGGTGCCACCGGGTCGATCGGCGGCAACACGCTCGACGTCATCGCGCGCCACCCGCAGCGTTTTCGCGCCAGCGTGCTGACCGCGCATCGCCAGGTCGAGGCGCTAGTCGCGTTGTGCGTGCAGCATCGGCCGGCGCTGGCGGTGATCGCGGATCCGGCGCTGGAAGCCGAGCTGGCGCGCCGTCTGGCCGCGGCCGGCGTGCGCTGCGACCTCGCCAGCGGTCCGGCGGCGATCGCCGCTGCCGCCGCCAGCAGCTTGTGCGATACGGTGGTGGCGGCGATCGTCGGCGCCGCCGGGCTGGCGTCCACGCTGGCCGCCGCGCGTGCCGGCAAGCGCCTGCTGCTGGCCAACAAGGAGTCGATCGTGATGGCCGGCCCGCTGCTGCTCGAAGCGGTGGCCGCCGGCGGCGGCGCGCTGATTCCGGTCGATTCACAGCACAACGCACTGTTCCAGTGCCTGCCCGGCGGCCGGCCGCCACTGCAGCGCAGCGGCGTGCGCCGGCTGATCCTGACCGCCTCGGGCGGCCCGTTCCGCGGGCAGACCCGCGCCCAGCTGGCCCACGTCACGCCGGCGCAGGCGTGCAAGCATCCGAACTGGGTGATGGGCCGCAAGATCTCGGTCGATTCGGCCACGCTGATGAACAAGGGTCTGGAGGTGATCGAGGCGCATCACCTGTTCGCCGCGCCGGCCGACGCGATCGAGGTGCTGGTGCATCCGCAAAGCCTGGTGCATTCGCTGGTGGAATATGTCGACGGCTCGGTGCTGGCCCAGCTGGGCAACCCGGACATGCGCACGGCAATCGCGCACGCGCTGGCGTGGCCGGAGCGGGTCGATGCCGGGGTGGCGCCGCTGGATCTGGCCGCATGCGCACCGCTGGCGTTCGAG
>JAJZGE010000203.1 GCA_021798675.1 Pseudomonadota bacterium
GTTGGTCTCACTTGTCGACACCAGCCGGTATCTTCAGCGTCACTCGTGAACCGCCGTATGCGGAACCGCACGTACGGTGGTGTGGGAGGGGGCCGGAAGATTCCGGCTCCCTACCCGATCTTGCAGAAGCCGACCGCATCGGGATGCCTTTCATTCGGGGAGAATCCGCTGCGGCGGACCATCCACGCAACGCATCATCCGGCACGACAAGGTCGTGCTTCAGACAACCTGATGATGCCGTGATGGCATGCCGCTCACAGCAGTCCGTGGCTGCGCAGCAGCGCCTCCGGCTGCGGCTTGCGGCCGCGGAAGGCGACGAAGCTTTCCAGCGCGGGGCGGCTGGCGCCGACCGCCAGCACCTCGCGGCGGAAGCGTTCGCCGGTGGCATGGTCGATCACGCTGCCGGCGGCACCTGCGCGCTGCTCGAACTCGCCGAACGCGTCGGCGGACAGCAGTTCAGCCCACAGGTAGCTGTAGTAACCGGCCGCGTAACCGCCGGCGAAGATGTGGCTGAATCCGTGCGGAAACCGCTGCCACGCCGGCGGATGCAACACGGCGACCTGCTTGCGCACTTCCGCCAGCACCGCCAGCGTGCGCGCGCCCTGGTCCGGGTCGTATTCCAGATGCAGCAGGAAGTCGAACAGCGCGAACTCCAGCTGGCGTACCAGGAACAGGCCGGCTTGGAAATGCCGCGCCGCGAGCATGCGCTGGAACAGCTCGTCGGGCAGCCGCTCACCGGTCTGCCAGTGGCGCGCGAACAGGTCCAGCGCCTCGCGGTTCCAGCCGAAGTTCTCCATGAACTGGCTCGGCAGCTCCACCGCATCCCACTCGACACCGTCGATGCCGCCGATCGAGGGCAGCGCGATCTCGGTGAGCAGGTGGTGCAGGCCGTGGCCGAATTCGTGGAACAGGGTCAGCACGTCGTCGTGGGTGAGCAGGGCCGGCCGGCCCTCGGTGGGCGGGGCGAAATTGCAGGTGAGAAAGGCCACCGGCAACTGCGACTGCACACCATCGTCGAAGCGCGCGCGGCAGACGTCCATCCAGGCACCGCCGCGCTTGCCGGTGCGCGCATACAGATCCACGTAGGCACCGGCGAACACGCGATCATCGGCATCGCGCACGTCGTAGTAGCGCACTTCGGGATGCCATACGTCGACGTCGTCGCGGGCGCTCAGGCGGATGCCGTAAAGCCTGCCGACCAGGGCGAACAGGCCGTCGATCACCGCCGGCAGCGGGAAATAGGGCTTGAGCTGCTCCTCGTCCAGCGCGTACTGCTGCTGGCGCAGCTTTTCCGAGGCGTAGCCGACGTCCCACGACTCGAGGTTGTCGAGGCCCAGCTCGCTGCGGGCAAATTCGCGCAGCGTGGCCAGCTCCTGCTGCGCCACCGGCCGTGCGCGCGCGGCCAGATCGTGCAGGAACTCCATCACTTCGGTCGGCGAGCCGGCCATCTTGGTCGCCAGCGACTCCTCCGCGGCATTCGCGAAGCCGAGCAGCCGGGCCGCCTCGTGGCGCAGCGCCATGATCTTCTCGATGCGCGCGGAGTTGTCAAACTTGCCGGCCTGCGGCCCCTGGTCGGAGGCGCGCGTCTGGTAGGCCCAGTACACGCGCTCGCGCAGGCCGCGGTTGTCGGCATAGCTCAGAACCGCCTGCACGCTGGGCTGCTTCAGGGTCACCAGATAGCCGTCCAGCTCCTGATCCTCGGCATACTGGCGCAGCACCGCGCGGCCGGACTCGGGGATGCCGGCCAGATCGCGCTCGTCGGTGATGTGCTCGTGCCATGCCTCGCTGGCATCGAGCACGGCGTTGGAGAATTCGGTCGACAGCCGCGAGAGTTCCACCCCGATCTCGCGATAGCGCGAGCGCGCCGGTTCCTCCAGCGCCACGCCGGAGAGCTTGAAATCACGCAGCGCGTGCTCGACCAGCGCCCGCTCGGGCCGCGGCAGTGCGGCGAAGTCCGGTGCATCGGCCAGCGCCTGCACGGCGGCGTACAGCGCGCGGTTCTGGCCCAGCTCGATCGCGTGTTCGGTCAGCGCCTCCTCGGCCGGGCCGTAGACCTGACGCAGCGCCTCGCTGTCGGCCACCGCATGCAGGTGCCCGACCGGCGACCACGCCCGCGCCAGCCGCTGCTCCAGCCGCTCCTGGGTCAGCATCACGGTGGTGAAATCGCGCGGCGCACCGGGTGCGGTGAGGGCGTCGATGGCGTCACGGTAGTCGGCCAGGATTGTCTCGATCGCCGGCGTCACGTGCTCGGGACGGATGCGTGAAAATGCCGGCAGTGTCGCGTCGGCCAGCAGGGGGTTGTCGTGGTTCATGGAGTCTCCTTGAGGCGGTCAGCGTGGCGACGCGCCCGATCGAAATCAAGCGCGGCACACACAGCCGACCATCGCCGGACACGTGACAGACACCTAGAATGCGCGAATGAATCCTCTCCGCAGCTTCAACGGCGTGCTGCCCAGCCTCGGCGAACGCGTGTATGTCGACCCCGCCGCCACTGTCATCGGTGCCGTGCAGCTGGGCGACGACGTCTCGATCTGGCCGGGTGCAGTGCTGCGCGGCGACGTGCACTTCATCCGCGTCGGCGCACGCAGCAACGTGCAGGATGGCAGCATCGTGCACGTGACCCACGACGGTCCGTATTCGCCCGGCGGCTTGCCCACGCTGATTGGTGCGGAAGTCACCATCGGCCACGCTGCGGTGATCCACGCCTGCACCATCGAGGACTGTTGCCTGATCGGCATGCACGCCAGCGTGCTGGACGGCGCCGTGGTGCGCAAATACGGTTTCGTCGGCGCCGGCAGCGTGATCCCGCCCGGCAAGGTGGTGGGGGAACGCGAACTGTGGCTCGGCAACCCGGCCAGGTTCGTGCGCCTGCTCAGCGACCGCCAGATCGAGCAGCTGCACTACTCGGCCGATCAGTACGTGCGGCTGAAGGACGAATACCTGCTGGCCATGTGATGGCGCGGCGACTCAGCAGGCCGCGGTAGCTGCTTCCAGTGTCGCCAGCCAGCGCAGCGCGTGCGCGCGGTCGCTGCCGCACATCGCCGGCTCGGGTTGCAGGCTGGCGCATACCGGCGGCCGCCGCGGATCGCCGAAGATCGCGCAGCGGTTGTCCGCGGTGAGCTGGACGCAGCGCACGCCGGCCGGCTTGCCCGCCGGCATGCCGGGAATCGGCGAGCTGATCGACGGCGCGATGCAGCAGGCGCCGCAGCCGACGCGGCAGGTCCGCGCATTCAAGCCGACGCTTGCCGCAGCAGCTGGTACACCGGCTCGGTCTCCGGCCGCTGGCCGTGCCACAGCGCAAACGCGTCGGCAGCGGTTTCCAGCAGCATGCCCAGCCCATCGAACGCATAGCGCGCATCAGCTGCCTTCGCCCACGCCAGAAAGCTGCTGGCGGCCACGCCATAGGACAGGTCGTAGCAGAGGGCCCGGGCGCCGACCAGCGAGAACGGCAGCGGCAGCGGCACGCCCAGCACGCCGGCCGACGTGGCGTTGACGATCAGGTCGTAGCTGCCGATGTCGGCCAGGTCCTGCCAGTAGCGCGTATGCGCGCGCGCGGGCTCACCGATCGCGTCGGCCAGCGCGTCGGCGGCCGCCGGCGAGCGGTTGACAATGGTCAGCGTGGCCACCCCCGCATCCAGCAGGTTCCACGCCACCCCACGCGCCGCGCCGCCCGCGCCCAGCAGCAGCGCGGTGTGGCCGCGCAGATCCACGCCATGGCGCTCGGTGATATCCCGCACCATGCCGTCGCCGTCAGTATTGTGCGCGGCGAGCCGGCCATCCGGCAGCGCGGTCAGCACGTTGGCGGTACCGACGCGGCTGGCCGACGGGCTGCACTGGTCGGCCAGCGCGAAGGCCGCCGCCTTGTGCGGCAGGGTCACGTTGGCACCGGCGCCGCCGGCTGCGAAGAAGGCGCGCACCGCCGCCGCGAAATCGGCCGGCGGCGCGTCGATTGCGCGGTACTCCAGCGCAAGGCCGAACTGCTGCGCGAACGCCTGGTGGATGCGCGGCGACAGACTGTGGCCGATCGGATGGCCGAACACGGCGAACTGGGTGGGGTTCATGCGGATTTCCTGGCCGGTGGGATGCGCCACGACGCGCATGCCGCGGTGCATTCTACAAGCGGCGGCGGCGTGCACCGCGGGTGGTCGCAGCCGGTGAGATGCCTGCGCGGCAGGCTCAGCCTCCACCACCAAGGAGATCACCATGCGCGCAGCTTCGCCTTCCCACCCTGACCATCAGCACCTGCTCGGCGCCACCGTGCTGTGGCTGCTGGCCGGCAGCGCGCTGCTGCTAAGCACGCTGGTGCCGTGGCATACCGCGTGGCTGGGCTGGACGCCGGCCTTCTGGCTGTTGGGTGCGCCACTGATGCTGCTGCTGGTGCTGGAACCCGGGCGGGTGCGTCGACTGCTGCGAGCATTCCGCGCGCGTCGCCCGGCACGGGATGACCTGGCCTGGCATGCCACCGCGCGCCGCGCCGCTACTTCACGCTGGCGGTGATGCCCTGCCGCTTGCGCTCCATCCGGCGCAGGAACTCCTGCATGATGCGCAGGTAAAGCTGATCGCCGAGGTGGGCGTCCTCGACGCCCGCGTCGATCGACGGGTTGTCGTTGACCTCGATCACCACCGGCTTGTCGCCGACCTGTTTCAGGTCCACGCCGTACAGACCGTCGCCGATCAGCTGGGTCGCCTTGAGCGCCAGCTTGACCACTTCGGCCGGCGCATCGCTCACCGCGATGGTCTCCGAGCCGCCGGTTTTCGCGGTGCCCTTGGCGCCGTGGTTGTAGATCTGCCAGTGGTTGCGCGACATGTAGTACTTGCAGGCGTACAGCGGCTCGCGGTTGAGCACGCCGATGCGCCAGTCGAACTCGGTATAGACGTATTCCTGCGCCAGCAGCAGCGCGCTGTGCTGGAACAGTTCGCCGGCGGCCTGCTCCAGCGCCGCCTCGCTTTCCACCTTGACCACGCCGCGCGAAAACGAG
>JAJZGE010000204.1 GCA_021798675.1 Pseudomonadota bacterium
ATCAGCGCAGGATGCTGCGACGGCGCGCAGCGTCTCGCTCACGCAGCCTATACGTGGCCGCGGCGCACGATGGCGTTCACGGTTGCCGATGCGCACCCATCGACGGAGAACGCGCTCATGCTCATCACCATTCTGATCATCGTGCTGGTGATTGCCCTGATCGGCGGCCTGCCCACCTGGCCGCACTCGCGCTCGTGGGGCTACGCCCCCAGCGGCGGCGTCGGCCTGATCCTGCTGATCCTGCTGGTGCTGTTTCTGATGGGCCGGCTGTAGGCGCAGAGGTACAGGTCATCCCGCGGGCTTGCGCCGCGGGCGTCGCGGCCCCGGCGCGGAGTGCACCCCCTGCGCCGCGTCGATCGCGTCGATCCAGCCGGCGCGCGCGGTGGGAAATGCATCCGCATAGGGCACGTACGGCTTGATGTCGAGAATCGGCGTGCCGTCGAGCAGGTCCATGCCGCGCACGCGCAGCGCGCGCTCATCCACCCCGATCAGTTCGACCGCGGACAGCCCGATCGCATTCGGCCGATGCGGCGAACGGGTGGCCAGCACGCTGCGCTTGCCGCCGCCGCGCGGCGGCCGCACTTCCGGCTTCCAGCCCTCGCTGCGATGAAACACGAACACCAGCCAGATCCGCTCGAAACCGGCCAGATCGCGGAAGGCCGTCGCCGGAAACTCCGCCGCGAACTCGATCCGCGCTTCGACGGCGTCGCCGGTTTCGGTGCCCGCCACCACGGTGGCCTGATGCGGCGCATCGATGCGCCGCGCGTAGGGCGAACGTACCCACGCGATCGGCCGGCTGGTGAAGTCGCGGCTGCTGGAGTCGCTGGACGGTTCGTGCATGGTTCTATCCGTGGGCCACGTCCAGCGAACTGGCGCCGTCGAAGTGAGGAAAAACAAAGTCCGGTTGCTTGCCCGACTGGCACTCGCCCAGGGTTGGCCGGCGAACCGGACGGTCCGATCTTTTCGTTCCGCTGCGTTATATGATCGGGCACGCCGCGCCGCGGTGAGTGTTCGTGCCTGACGGGAGCAAGCTCATGATAACTTCGTGTCGCATGTGGGTGACGGTGCTGGCGGTCGGGCTGGCCGCGGTGGCGACCTCGGCGCAGGCCGCGGACAAGCTGGTCGGCAACGTCGATGCCGGGCATGCCCAGGTGGCTTCGGTTTGCGCCGCTTGCCATGGTGCGGACGGCAATTCGGTCGACCCGCAGTACCCCAAGCTGGCCGGACAGCACGCGGCCTACATCGAGCATCAGCTCGAGTCGTTCCAGAAGGGCAGGCGCGCCAACTCGATCATGTCCGGCATGGCCGGCATGTTGTCGAAGCAGGGCATCGCCGACGTGGCGGCCTACCTGTCGCAGCAAAAGACTTCGCCGGGACCGGCGGACACCGATCAGGTGGCACTCGGAAAGTCGATCTACGACGACGGCATCGCTGCGGTCGGGCTGCCCTCCTGCGAGTCCTGCCATGGCCCCAAGGGACTCGGCGACAGCGCCAAGCTGTACCCGGTGATCGCCGGCCAGCATGCGCAGTACGTGGAGCAGGTGCTGACCGGCTGGCACAACGGCAAGGCCTGGGGCGATGGCCCGCACGCCAAGCTGGCGCTGTCGGTGGGACAGAAGCTGACCGTCGCGCAGATCCACGCCATCGCGGCCTACGTGCAGGGCATGAATGCGGTTAAGTGATCGTCCGGGTGAGGCTGCCCCGATGACGCCCGCACTTGCAGCTGCCGGCATGCTGTCCTCGCCCTATCCGTAACCCCGGGTTGGCAGCCCGGGGGGTGTTGCCTGCAACGACCAGCGCCGACCGACGGCCGCACAACATGCACGCCGCGTTGCGCCGCTGGCCGCGTGACGCTTCCCAAATCGCGCCCGCTCGCGCACCATGCTGGCCCGACCGCCGGTGATACCCGCATGAGCAGCTTTGACGACGACGGCTTCGAGCACGAGCGCGACTTCGACGAGGTCGACGACGACTCGGTCGAGGCGCAGGTGTGGCAGCTGCTGCTGCTGCTCAACCCGGGCGACGAGGAGATGGCGCTGCAGCAGTTCGCCGACTACCGCGAGGCCGCCGCCGGGATCGATCCGGATGCGCTGGTGCCGGTGGAGCTGGTCGGCCGCGTGATCGACTGGCGTTCCGGTTTCCTCGTCGATGCGCACGACCTGCGCGCGCTGGTGCAGGCGATCAACGAGCTGGCCTCACGCTGGAACCTGACGCTGGACTGGAACGGCGATCCGGACGACGACGGCTTTTTCGACGACCTCGATGCCGCCGAACTGTTCTCGATCGCCTACGACCGCCTCGCCGAATTCGGCTACACCCTGTGGGCGTGGGAACCCGAGGCGGACGGCTACGCCGGCTGGATCACCCTGACCCGCGATGCCGAGCCGCTGCGCGAGCTGGCCACGGCGCTGCACATCAACCTGCGGCTGGGCAGCGAAGTCGGCTGAGCACTCTGAGCAGGGCGGATATTCCTGATGCTGCAACTGATCGGTTTCGACGGCGACGACACGCTGTGGCACAGCGAGGGCTACTACCAGCAGGCGCAGGCCGAATTCGCCGCGATCGTGGGGCGCCACGTGGATCTGGCCGATCAGCGCCTGCACGAGCACATGCTGGCCAGCGAGCGGCGCAACCTGCAGCTGTTCGGCTACGGCGCCAAGGGCATGACGCTGTCGATGGTGGAGACCGCCATCGAGATCACCGACGGCCGCATCACCGCCGCGGAGATTCACCAGCTGGTGCAGCTCGGCAAACGCGTGCTGCAGCACCCGGTGGAGCTGCTGCCGGGTATCCGCGCGGCGGTGGCGGCGGTCGCCGAGCGGCATCCGGTGGTGCTGATCACCAAGGGCGACCTGTTCCATCAGGAGAAGAAGGTGGCGCAGTCCGGGCTGGCCGGGTTGTTCCGGCGCATCGAGATCGTGTCGGAGAAAGACGCCGCCAGTTACCGCCGCGTGCTGGCCGAGTTCGCGCTGCAGCCGGCGCAGTTCGCGATGGTCGGCAATTCGCTGCGCTCGGATATCGAGCCGGTGCTGCGCCTGGGCGGCTGGGGCGTGCACATGCCCTACCACGTGACCTGGGCGCACGAGCTGGAGAACGGCCTGGGCGCCGACGAGCAGCGCATGCTCACCGTGGCGGCGCCGGCGGATATTCCGGTCGCGGTGGCGCAGCTGGGCGCGCTGGCGGCGGCTCAGGACTGCGCGGGCGGCGCGTCGTCGTCGAAGCCGGTATAGCCGTCCGGGAAGATCGGCGTGCCGTCCGGCTCCAGTCCCAGCATGTCGGCGAGCGACCTGGCGGCGGCGGCCTCGGCGACATCGCGGGCGCGGAAGCTGCGGTTTTCGCAGATCGCGAAATACATCGGGAAGCCGTGCCCGCGCGGTGTGACCGCGAGGTAGGCGGTGTAGCGCGAGCCTTCGAGGGTGGCGCCGGAGCGCACCTGGTAGTTGTCGAATGCGCGTTCGGCCATCAGTACTTCATCCAGGCATGCCAGGGGAACGGCGCGCCAGTGTATCGCCTGGCCAGGGTGATTCGGCGTCAGGCGGCCGGCGTGTCGGCATCGTCCAGCGCCAGCACCTCGTGGAACACGGCGTAGTCGATCACGCTGATGCCATCCTCGCCCTCGCGAACCAGATCGAGGTAGCGGTGATTCCAGCGCAGCTCCCGATGGCTCCACTGTTGTCGCGCCAGGATCGACTGCGAGGTGGTTTCATCGACGCCTTCGATGGTCAGCAGCACCGCCGACCGCGTGGCCTCGAGCGTTTGCGCCGTCTGGCCGTGGAGCGGACTGGCCTCGTCGATCACATGCATGAGGTTCCAGCTCAGCATGAAGACCGGATGACGCTGCCGGATCAGCTTGAGGTCGTGGATCTTGTACAGCCGGAAGCCCTCGGGCGAGGTTTCCGTGCGCAGCAGGTACAGCTGGGCGGAAGCCTCGGCGATCACGTTCTGGCGCGTGTTGGCGGCGCGAATCATCAGTGTGGGCTGGCCGTCGATCAGCCGCACGATCGGGTGCTGCGAGAAGATGATCTTCGCGTGCGGCCGCGAGAAGCGGGCAAAGATCAGCCCGGTGACCAACGCGATGCTGCCCATGCCGGTGAAGATTTCCGCAGTGGCCACCAGATGCGCATAGATCGTCTGCGGGTGCATGTCGCCATAGCCCACGGTGGCGAGCGTCTCGACGCTGAAAAAGAACGCCCCGCCGAAGCCGTGTGGAAACTGGTTGGCGATGGCACGGTCGCCCAGTTGGTAAAGCAGCGCGAACACCGCGTTGAGCGACAGGAAGGCCGCGCCGACGAGACCGAAGAACACCGGCCAGCGCACGGTGAGCGCCCGATGGTAGAGGTCGTCCCAGAAGCGGCGCGTGAGTCCGTGGCTGACAAACGGCCGGCCGGCAACCTGGACCGTGCGCGGGCGACGCGGCAGGCGCAGGCGGAGTCTGGGGTTCATCGTCGCGGCCTCGACCGGGCTGGATGTGCGTCAGCCACGCCCGCTGGCGTGGCTTCACGTGGATTGTAACGTGCGGGGGTCGGCGCATCGCGCCGCGCTGTGGCAAGCTGGCGATTCCACGCCACGACGCCAAGCCCATGCTCACGCCCGCCGATATTTGCTGTCCGTACTGCGGCGAGTCGATCGAGATCCTGATCGACGCCTCGGCCGGCGATCAGCGCTACATCGAGGACTGCCAGGTCTGCTGCCGCCCGATCACGCTGAGCGTGCAGGTGGACGCGGACGGCGACGCGCAGGTGCACGCGGCGGGCGAGAACGAAGCCTGACCGGGCGACTGCCGTGACGCCGCCGCCACGCATCGTGCTGGACACCAACGTGTGCCTGGATCTGTTCGTGTTCCGCGAGCCGCTGTGTTCGCATCTGCTCTCGGCACTGCAGCGCGGCGCGGTGCAGGCGGTGACGCGCGAGGACTGCCGCGACGAGTGGCGGCGCGTGCTGCATTACCCGCAGCTGCCGATCGA
>JAJZGE010000205.1 GCA_021798675.1 Pseudomonadota bacterium
AAGCGCGCGGCGCGCGCAGCCCTTCGTGGCATTGAATACCGCGGCCATTCCGTCCGAGCTGCTGGAGAGCGAGCTGTTCGGCCACGAGGCCGGCGCCTTCACCGGCGCCACGCGGCGCGTGGCCGGTCGTTTCGAACAGGCCGAGGGCGGCACGCTGTTCCTCGACGAAATCGGCGACATGCCGCTGGCGCTGCAGACGCGCCTGCTGCGCGTGCTTGCCGGCGGCGAGTTCTACCGCGTGGGCGGTCGCGAATTGATCCGCTGCAACGTACGCATCGTCGCCGCCACCCACCAGGACCTCGACGCACGCGTGGCCAGCGGGCAGTTCCGCGCCGACCTCAAGCATCGCCTCGACGTGGTGCGCATCGCGCTGCCTGCGCTGCGCGAGCGGCGCGAGGACATCCCGCTGCTGGCGCGGCACTTCCTCGCCGCCGTCGCGCAGGAACTCCGGCTGCCACCCAAGCGCTTCGCCAAGGCCACCCTGAAGGCGCTGGCGCAGCGCGAGTTTCCCGGCAACGTGCGCGAACTGGAGAATCTCTGCCGCCGCCTGGCGGTGATCGCGCCGGGCACGGAAATCCTGCCCGCCGACCTCGGCGCGACGCCCACGCCGGGCGCAGCGGGCGACTGGAGCGACGCGCTGCGCACATGGGCCACGCAGGCGCTGGCCGAGGGTGAAGCCGACATCCACGCCCGCGCCCGCGAGACGCTGGACCGCGTGCTGCTGGAAGCGGCCCTGGCGGTGCACGGCGGACACCGGCAGAACGCGGCCTTGGCGCTGGGCGTGGGCCGCAACACGCTCACGCGCAAGCTGGGGGCGTCGCGCGAACGCAAGCGCTAGGCAGGGGGCCGGGACTTCAGCGCACCTCTTCGGCCAGATAGGTGTACGCGGTCAGCCCACCATCCAGCACGCGATACAGTGCCTCGGCCGGCTCGCCTGCGATGCCTGCGGCGGCGATGCGTTCGCGATAGCTCTGCCGCAACGCCTCCAGGTCGTAGCCCACGTAGTCCAGCATCAGGTCGGTGGTGTCGCCGCGGCGCTTGTGCGCGAACACGTACGAGCCGCCGTCCACGCGCACGTTCACCGCATCGGTGTCGCCAAATAGGTTGTGGATGTCGCCGAGCGTCTCCTGGTAGGCGCCGACCATGAAGATGCCGAGCCGATAGCTCTCGCCCTCGCGCAGCGCGTGCAGCGGCAGGCTCACGTCGACGCCCTCGGCATCGACGTAGTCGTCGATGCGGCCGTCGGAGTCGCAGGTGAGGTCGACGATCACGCCGCGCCGCGTCGGCGCCTCGTTCAGCCGTGCGATCGGCGCGATCGGGAAGATCTGGTCGATCGCCCAAATGTCCGGCACCGACTCGAACACCGAGAAGTTGACGAAGTACTTGTCCACCAGCTTCTCGTCCAGCTCGTCCAGCGCGGCGCGATGCGAGCGTTCGCCCGGCAGCAGGCGCGCGCGCACCGCGTTGGCGACGGCGTAGTACAGCTCGTCCAGCCGCGCGCGGTCGGCCAGCGCCAGCTGGCCCAACGCGTACAGCGCCTGGCCCTCGGCGAGGTGGTGCTGGGCCTCGTGGAACAGTTCCAGCGCCGGGCGCTGGTCGAGTTCCGCGTGCACCTCGCGCAGGCGGCGCAACACCGCCGGCTCGTCGGCAGCCGGCGCGGGGATCGTGCCCTGCGGCACCTCTTCCACCTCGCTTACGTTGACCACCAGCACCGCATGGTGCGCGGTCATCGCACGGCCGGCCTCGGTCAGGATGTGCGGCGCCTTCAGGCCCTCCGCCTCCACCGCTTCGGCCAGCGACTGCACGATGGTGGCGGCGTACTGCTCGATCGAGTAGTTGATCGAGTTGTGGCTGCGCGAGCGCGAGCCTTCGTAGTCGACGCCGAGACCGCCACCGACGTCGACGATCTCCAGCGGTACGCCCATGCGGGTGAGCTCGACAAAATAACGCGTGGCCTCGCGCATGCCGTTGGCGATGTCGCGCACGTTGGAGATCTGCGAACCCATGTGGAAATGCTGCAGCTTCAGCGTGTGCTTGAGCCCGGCCGCATCCAGCCGCTCGACCAGGGTGAGCACCTGCGCCGGCGACAGCCCGAACTTGCCCTTGTCGCCACCGGTGTTCTGCCACTTGCCGGCACCGATCGAGGCAAGACGCACGCGCACGCCCAGCAGCGGCTCCACGCCCAGCGCCTTGGCCTCGGCGAACACGTGGTCCAGCTCGGAGAGCTTCTCGATCACGATGTGCACGCGCAGGCCCAGCTTCTTGCCGATCAGCGCGAGGCGGATGTATTCGCGGTCCTTGTAGCCGTTGCAGATGACGATGGAGCCGGGCCGCGCCATCGCCAGCACCGCCATCAGCTCGGGCTTGGAGCCGGCTTCCAGGCCGAAGCCTTCGGCGCCGGCGGCAACCAGCTCGCCGGCCACGCCGCGCTGCTGGTTCACCTTGATCGGGTAGATGGCCGTATAGCCGGCCGCGTAGTGCCACTCGCCGATGGCCTTGGCGAACGCGGCCTGCAGCCTTGCCAGGCGGTCGGCGAGGATGTCCGGGAAGCGCACCAGCAGCGGCAGCCGCAGCCCCTCGGCACAGGCGCGCCCGACGATGGCCGGCAGCGACAGCGCGGGGCCGCGCGCTCCTTGCGGGCGGATCGCGATGTCGCCGGCTTCGCCGACGTCGACGTAGCCGTCGCCCCAATGGGTCACGGCATAGGTGTGGCGCGCATCGGCCACGGTCCAGGGCTTCGACATGGAGAGTCTCCTTGTGCAAACGGAAGAAGGCATGTCGTCGCAGCGGCGAGCCTTGACGCAAGTGAGCACGAAGGGCCGGAAGCCTCGCACGCCGCGGGGCCGATCGCACCAGCCGGCGCGCGCGGCGCGCCGGAAGCGCCATTGTAACAGCCCATCCGCTACAGCTCGGCTACAATGCGCGGCCAAACCGCGTCCATCCCCAGGAACACCCATGTCGCAGCAGACCAGCTGGTTCACCGAGGCCCACCAGGCCTCCGGCTCCTCCATCGGCTTCCGCACCGAGCAACTGCTGCACGCGGAGAAGACCCCGTTCCAGACCATCGAGATCCACCAGACCACCGACTGGGGCAAGCTGATGGTGATCGACGGCTGCGTGATGCTCACCAGCCGCGACAACTTCCTCTACCACGAGATGATGACCCACCCGGCGCTGTTCACCCATGCGCGCGCCAAGCGCGTGGTGATCATCGGCGGCGGCGACTGCGGCACCCTGCGCGAGGTGCTGAAGCACGAGGAAGTGGAACACGCCGTGCAGGTGGAGATCGACGAGCGCGTCACCCGCCTCGCCGAGCAGTACTTCCCCGAGCTGTGCGAATCGAACCACGACCCGCGCGCCGAACTCCTGTTCATCGACGGCATCAAGTACATGGCCGAGGCCGAGCCGGAGTCGATCGACCTGGTGATCGTGGACTCTACCGATCCGGTGGGCCCGGCCGAGGGCCTGTTCAACGCCGCGTTCTACGCCAGCTGCTTCAAGGCGCTGCGCCACGGCGGCCTGCTGGTGCAGCAGAGCGAATCGCCGCTGGCGCACATCGAGCTGATCAAGTCGATGCGTGCGGCGATGCGCACCGCCGGCTTCAGCGCGGTGAGGACGCTGCCGTTCCCGCAGCCCTGCTATCCCACCGGTTGGTGGAGCTGCACCATGGCGCGCAAGGGCGGCGACCTCAGCGGCTTCCGCGAGCGCGGCGCCTCCGCCAAGAACTTCCCCACCCGTTATTACAACGCCGAGATCCACAAGGCTGCGCTGGCGCAGCCGGAATTCATGCGTGAGGCGCTGGGGGACTGAGCGCTCAGAACAGCTTGGCGCGCGCCTTGGGCAGCAGCACAAGCACCAGCGTCGCCAGCGGACCGAACGGCAACGACAGCAGGAACCACAGCAGGCCACTGCGGTTCTTGCCCTGTGCAAGCCCGGCGTTGATCAGCGCCAGCGTGCCCCAGCCGGCAAACCACGGCGCGCCGTCGGCAAAGCTCGAAAAATGATCCACGGCTGTCTTTTGCCCCCTGCGGTGGGTGCTGCGCGCGCGCGCAATCGGACAGCCATCCTAACAACCCAGCCTCGCATGCGTTCAACACCCGGACCCACGGCTTAGAAACCGTTCAGAGCATCCGGGAGGATCGACCGCTAAGCTGGCGGCCTTGGCGACTGCTGGAGCACCTCATGCGTGGATGGCGATGCCTCGCCCTTGCTTGCGTCCTGTCGTTGGCTGCGGCAAGCGCCGTTGCGGGCGACACCAGCCCGCCCGACGCCGGCCAGGCCCGCGCCCACGCATTGCAGTCGTTCCAGCGCGACCTGGTCAGCGTGCTGGCCTTGCGCGCCGAGGCGCAGCCGCTGCTGGGTGCGGCGCTGCTGGCCCGGCCGTTGCCTCGGCAGGGCAAGGGCGCCAGCTTCCACGCGCTGATCGACCGCGCCGTCGCCGCCAGCGACGCCGGCCCTGCCGTGCAGTGGGCGCGACTCGCCGATTGCGACACCCGGGGCGACGCCTGTCCCAACCCGACGGCGCTGCGCAAACTCACCGAGCAGGCGCCGGACAACGCCGCGGTTTGGCTGCTCAAGCTGGACATCGACACGCGCGATGTGAAATCCAAGGCCGCGCGCGCCGATCTCGCCAAGGCCGCCGCCAGCAAGCTCTACGACGACTACACCGGCAGCAGCCTCACTGCGCTGGCCAGCGTGGTGGGCACGCTGCCTCCGCCGCCGGCAACGCAGGGGGCCGCCGGCCCGGCCGGCGTGCAGGCGCTGCTGGTGCTGGCCAACGCCAGGCTGCAGCCTCGTCCGGTGCTGCCGGTGGCGGCCCAGATGTGCGACGGCGCCGGCGACGATGCGGCGCGCAAGGCCGACTGCCTGCGGCTGGGCAAGCTGCTGGAATGGGGCTCCAGCCCGTTGTCGCGCTCGCTGGGCCTGCACCTCTGCGAAGTGCTCGGCGATCC
>JAJZGE010000206.1:0-2363 GCA_021798675.1 Pseudomonadota bacterium
GCGCCGGTGGGGCCGACGAACTGCCCGGCGCGGGTGCCAGGTCACGCGGCGGCCCGGCCTGAACCGGCAGCGCGGGCGGTCCGTCCGGCTCGGCCTGGTCGTGCAGCAGCAGCACATCCTCGCTGCGATCGATATCCGCCGCCGGGCGCGCCTGCGCCACCAGGAACATGCCGTTGGCGGAGGGCGCCACCGCGGTCACGTCGCCGACCGGAAAGCCGGGCGGAAAGCGCCCGCCGAGGCCCGAAGTGAGCAGATGATCGCCGACCCGCACATCCGCGGCGGGCGGAATGTTCGGCAGCGTCAGCTGGTCGCCCTCGCGCGAGCCGTAGGCAATCGTGCGCAGGCCCGAGCGCTCGATCACCACCGGCAGCGCGTGCTCCGGATCGGTCACCAGCATCACCACCGAGGTGGTCGGCAGCACATCTTTCACCTGCCCCATCACGCCGTGCGCGTCGATCACCGGCTGACCCGGCTTGACCCCGTCGCGGGCACCCACATTCAAGGTCAGACGATAGCGGTAGGCGCCCATGTCCACGCCGATCACCCGCGCCAGCTGCACGTTCAGATCAAGGCTGTGCCGGGTATCGAGCAGCTGTTTCAGACGCTGGTTCTGCTCGGCCACGGCGGCCATCCGGTTCAACTTGGCATTCGCCAGCAGCAGATCCTCACGCAGGCGCTGGTTCTGCTCGGTCAGCCGCTGGCGATCGGCAAAGGCGACCGTCAGCGTGCGGATGCCCGCCGAAGGCAACCCGGCCAGCCGGTACATCGGTTCGATCACGGCCGAGGCCGCGTAGCGCACGCGCCAGAGCCAGCCGTTGCGCTGGTCGAGCACCATCAGCACCATCGCCAGCGCGAGATAGAGGATCAGTCGCAGGGTGCCGGCCGCATTGCCGGCGAACAGAGGCGAGGATTCGTCGCGCGCGCGCGCCATGGCCGCCCCGGACTACTGCGCGTTATTCGGGGGCGAAGAAATCGCTGCCGTGCTGATCGATCAGCTCCAGCGCCTTGCCGCCGCCGCGCGCCACGCAGGTCAGCGGATCGTCCGCCACCTGCACGTGCAGCCCGGTTTCCTCGGAGATCAGGCGATCCAGATCGCGCAACAACGCGCCGCCGCCGGTCAGCACGATGCCGCGTTCGGCCACGTCCGAGCACAGCTCCGGCGGGGTCTGCTCCAGCGCCGACTTCACCGCCGCCACGATGCCGGCGAGCGGCTCGTGCAGCGCCTCCAGAATCTCGTTGGAGTTGATGGTGAACATGCGCGGCACGCCTTCGGCCAGGTTGCGGCCGGAAATCTGGATTTCCTTGACGTCCGCCTGCGGAAACGCGCAGCCGATTTCCATCTTGATCCGTTCGGCGGTGGACTCGCCGATCAGGGTGCCGTGATTGCGCCGCACGTAGTTGATGATCGCCTCGTCGAAGCGGTCGCCACCCACACGCACCGACTGCGAGTAGACGATGCCGTTGAGCGAGATCACCGCCACTTCCGATGTGCCGCCGCCGATATCCAGCACCATCGCCCCGCGCGCCTCGTGCACCGGGATGCCCGCGCCGATCGCCGCAGCCATCGGCTCCTCGATCAGAAACACGTCGCGCGCACCGGCGCCCTCGGCCGACTCCTTGATCGCGCGCCGCTCGACCTGGGTCGAGCCGCATGGCACGCACACCAGCACCCGCGGGCTCGGCCGCAGGAAGCGCGACTTGTGCACCTGCTTGATGAAATGCTGCAGCATCGCCTCGGTCATGGTGAAGTCGGCGATCACGCCATCCTTCATCGGCCGCACCGTGGCGATGTTGCCCGGCGTGCGGCCCAGCATGCGCTTGGCCTCGCTGCCGACCGCCGCGATCGTGCGCGGGCCGCCCGGACCGCGATCCTGACGAATCGCCACCACCGAGGGTTCATTCAGCACAATGCCCTGACCGCGCACATAGATCAGCGTGTTGGCGGTGCCGAGATCGATGGAGATGTCGTTGGAAAAGATCCCGCGAAACTTCTTGAACATGGGTTTGCCGTGTCTCGGCTGGGCTGAAAAGCAAGCTCGCCAGTCTAGTCAGCGCGTGGCGCGTGCGCAAGGACCATAAAGTTAAGAAACCCTTGCACAACACCACGATAAGCGCAGTTTCTGCGCCGCCGAATGAGCTACGGCACACCGCAAAAGTCGCCATCGGCGACGGATGCCGGTACGATTCGCGCTTTGGCCGAAGCTGCCGGTTCGGCGTTCATCCGTCCGCGGCTACCGCGACCACTCCATCTTTAATTCCGGGACTTCCGCACATCATGTCTGCCGTCATCTGCGGATCGCTGGCCTACGACACCATCATGGTGTTCCAGGATCAGTTCAAGAACCACATCCTGCCCGACCAGG
>JAJZGE010000206.1:2373-4951 GCA_021798675.1 Pseudomonadota bacterium
TCTGGTGCCGCGGATGCGGCGAGAATTTGGCGGCTGCGCCGGCAATATCGCCTACAACCTCAAGCTGCTGGGCGGCGATCCGCTGCCGGTGGCCGCGGTGGGCCAGGATTTTGCTCCCTATCGGCTGCACCTGGAGCAATGCGGAATCCGGCTCGATTGCGTGCGCGAGTTCGACGATCAGTTCACCCCGCAGTGCTTTATCACCACGGATCTGGACAACAACCAGATCACCGCCTTCCATCCCGGGGCCATGTCCAGCGCGCAGGAAAATCACGTGCGCGACATCCGGCAGATCGACTTCGCGATCGTGGCGCCAGACGGCCGTGAGGCGATGTTGCAGCATGTGAACGAGTTCGCCGGCCGCGGTGTGCCGTTCATCTTCGATCCGGGTCAGGCGATGCCGCTGTTCAGTGGCGACGAGTTTCGCTCGATGATCGAAAAATCGACCTACGTGATTGTCAACGATTACGAATCGCAGCTGCTGCAGACGCGCACCGGATGGAGCGCCGACGAGATTGCCGCCCGGGTGCAGGCTTACATCGTCACACACGGGCCGCGCGGCTCGATCATTCGCGCGGGCGCCGAGACGTTCCAGATTCCGCCAGCACGCGAGCGCAAGATCGTCGATCCGACCGGTTGCGGCGACGCGTACCGCGCTGGATTGATCTTCGGCATCATGCGTGGCAACGACTGGCCGACGGTGGGGCGCATGGCCTCCCTGATGGGCGCGCTGAAGGTGGAGCACCCCGGCACCCAGAACCAGCGCTTCACCTATGCAGAATTCGCCACCGAATTCGCCGAGCAGTTCGGCTACGCGCTGGATTGATCCAGGGTTGCGGCATGTGCCAAAGGCGGATCAGCTGACCCGGAAGCCGATCGTCGCCGCCACGGCGTCTTGCCAACCGCGATACAGGCCTTCGCGCACGGCTTCGTCCATCTGCGGCTGAAAGCGGCGATCCATCCGCCATAGTCCGGCAATCTCGGCGCGACTCTCCCAGAAGCCCACCGCCAGCCCGGCGAGATAAGCCGCCCCCAGCGCCGTGATCTCGGCCACTCGTGGACGCAGCACCGGCACCCCGAGCATGTCGCTCTGGAACTGCGCCATGAAGTCGTTGGCGATGGCGCCGCCGTCCGCGCGCAACTCGCGCAGAGGGATGCCGGCATCGGCCTGCATCGCCGCCAATACATCACGCGACTGGTAGGCCATCGACTCCAGCGCCGCGCGCACGATGTGTTCCTTGCGGGTGCCGCGCGAGAGGCCGAAGATCGCCCCGCGCACGTCGCTGCGCCAGTACGGCGCACCCAGCCCGACGAAGGCCGGCACCAGATACACGCCCTCACTGGACGGCACGCTCTCCGCGCAAGCTTGCGACTCACTGGCGACGCCTATCATCCGCAAGCCATCGCGCAGCCACTGCACCACCGAACCGGCGACAAAGATGCTCCCTTCCAGCGCGTAGTCGACGGCGCCATCCAGCTCCCACGCGATCGTGGTCAGCAGGCCATGCCGGGATGGCACCGCCATGGTGCCGGTATTCATCAGCATGAAGCAGCCGGTGCCATAGGTATTCTTGGCCATTCCTGGTTCAAAACAGGCCTGGCCGAAAAGAGCCGCCTGCTGATCGCCCGCCACGCCGCAGATCGGCACCTCGCAACCGAAAACGGACGACCTGGCCGTATGGCCATATACCTCGCTGCACGAACGCACCTGCGGCAGCATGCAGCGCGGGATATCCAGCATACGCAACAGGGTGTCGTCCCAGCAGCGCGAATGGATGTCGAACAGCAGCGTGCGCGACGCATTGCTGATATCCGTGACATGCAGCCTGCCGCCGCTGAGATTCCAGATCAGCCAGCAGTCGATCGTGCCGAACAGCAGTTCGCCACGCTCTGCGCGCGCCTGGGCACCGTCAACGTGATCCAGCATCCAGCGGATCTTGCTGGCGGAAAAGTAGGCATCGATCAGCAGACCGGTCTTTTCCCGCACGATCGAGGCGTAGCCCTCCGCCTGCAGCCGCTCGCAAATCGCTGCGCTTTGACGCGATTGCCACACGATCGCGTTGCAGATCGGCTCGCCGGTGCGACGATCCCACACCACAGTGGTTTCGCGCTGATTGGCGATACCGATGCCGGCCAATTCATGCGGTTCTACCTGCGTCGAAGCGAGCAGCTGTCTTACCGTCGAGGTCACACTCGCGAGAATCGCGCGCGGATCGTGCTCGACCCAGCCCGGCTGAGGAAAAATCTGCGCAAATTCACGCTGAGCCGATCCGGCAACCTGGCCGGCCTGATCAAATAGCATCGCCCGCGAGCTTGTCGTACCTTGGTCGATGGCCAGCATGTAGCGATTCAATTCATCATCAACCGCATCGCGCCTGGATGGCGTTGATCGAAGATTAGCAACAATTCCGGGGCTGGTATTCGGTCGCCGGTTCGTCTGCTATCGCACTTTGCTGCGCACAGTCCGCCGAAAGACAAAGGCCTCCCCGGATGGGGAGGCCTTTGAGGATAAAGCCCCTGGCGGTGACCTACTCTTGCATGGCAAAGCCACACTACCATCGGCGCATGCGCGTTTCAC
>JAJZGE010000207.1 GCA_021798675.1 Pseudomonadota bacterium
CCGCATGCTGGTCGGGCGGGAGCTACTTCCAGGACAAGGTGTGACGCTGCGCTCCTGACCGGAGCGCAGGCGTGCACTCCCTGGGACGGGGAAGTCAGTCGCTCAGCGCGGTCGCGCTGCGGATCGCTGCCGGCTCGGTGCGGTGCATGTCGAATACCAGCACCTCGTTGTCGCCGTCGCGCAGCCACGGCGCGGGGCAATACAACCGCTGCTGCGGGCCGAGGTTCCAGTAGCGCCCGAGCAGGCGACCATTGACCCACAGGTAACCCTTGTCCCAGTCCGCCATGTCGAGGTAGCAGTCGCCCGCCTGCGCGAGCGACAACGTGCCTTTGAAAAACACGCCGGGCCGCGCGGGCTTGCCCTGCAGCGGCTTCAGCGACGCCAGCCACGCCTCGTCCAACGGCAGGCTCATCGCCTGCCAGTCCTCCAGCGGCTTGCCATCGAGCCGCACCTCGCCGAGCAGACCCTTGCGGTCCGCCATGGCGTGGCCGAAGTTCACATGACCGAAGCTGTCGACCAGGATTTCCAGCAACGCCTCGCCTGGGCCCGCCGGCAATCGCAGCGTGTGGCCCGAGCGCAGGTTCGGATGCACCACGCGCGAGATGCAGTCGGCATAGCGGCCGCCATGGAACACCGTGGCGTAGTCGCGCACCCCGTCTATCGCCAGTTCGCCGCCGCCCTTCGTCGCGCGACGGTACAGCACCATGCCGTGGTCCTGGCCGAACAGAAGCTCGTTGGACTGCGGCCGATCCACCTGTTTCGCGGCCGGCAGGTTGTCCCACAACGCGGCGTGCGGCTGCGGCGTGAAGGTGGCGAAGCTTGCCATCGGCGGCACCTCGGGCAGCTCGGGCAGCGGTTGCGCCGAATGCGCCGCGATCAGCCGGCGGAAGACGTGGTAATCGGCCGTGGGCGCGCCGTGTTCGTCGATGGGCGCGCCATAGTCGTAGCTGGTGATGACCGGCTGGAAGTTCGCGTAGTCGTTGTCGGCGTTGGCGCCTGCGCCAAAGCCGAAGTTGGTGCCACCGTGCACCACGTACAGATTGAACGAACGTCCTTCGGCGAGCAGCCTGGCCAGCGTCCCCGCGAAGTCGCCACGAGCGAAACCCTGGTCGCCCCAGTGGGTGATCCACCCGGGGTAACCCTCGCCCATCCACACCGGTAGCTCGCCGGCAATGGCCTGCGCCGCGGCGAAATCGGTGTCGCCGTCCAGGCCCAGCGCGGTACCGGGCAAGTAAGTCTTTGCCTCGCGGATCTGGGCGAGCCCGTCGGAGATCGAGAACGGCCCGTGCACGCCGTGTTCCTGCCACAGCATGCGTATCGTTTCGAGGTAGGCCAGATCGCGACCGAACGAGGCGTATTCGTTTTCCACCTGCACCATCAGGATCGGCCCGCCGTTGACCGCCAGCAGCGGCCGCAGCACCGGTGCCACGGTGGCGATGTAGCGACGCACCGCGGCCATGTAGTCGGGATCGTCCTTGTCGCGCACGCGGAGATGCGGATGGCGCAGCAGGTACGGCGGCAGGCCGCCGAAGTCCCACTCGCCGCAGACGTAGGGGCCAGGGCGCAGGTACACCCACAGGCCTTCCTCCTGACAGAGGCGGATGAACTTCGCGAAGTCACGGCTGCCGGTGTGCAGGTCGAACACGCCGGGTGCGGATTCCAGCGCGTTCCACATCAGGTAGACCGCGATGGTGTTGAGCCCCATCGCTTTGGCCATCCGGATACGCTGGCGCCAATAGGCGGCGGGGATGCGGATCGGGTGCATCTCGCCGCTCAGGATGCGGAACGGCTCGCCATCCAGCAGGAACCGTTGCCGGGACAGTTCGAAGCGGTGCGGACGTCCGTCGGGCACGACCATCCTCGCGCGGCCGGGCGGCGTGGCCCATGCCGACACGGCCGACAGGCTCGGCACGAGGAGAGAGAGCCTCAGGAAGTCCCGGCGTTGCATGGTGTCCTCCGTTGCGATGCCCGCGCAGCGATGTTCAGCGTGCCACCGGCGTCAGTTCCAGGGTAAGGACCTCGAACGGTAGCAGCCTGATGGTGCTCGCGTGGTCGGCATCCAACGTCTTCGGCACGCCGGCGCCACCGAATTGGCAAGCGTCGTGCACACCTGAAGCCGGGCAGCTCCATCACCACCGGGAGGACGCGCTGGCAGCATCGCGGCCGGGATCGCGCCCAGCCGTCGTCGACGGTCGTGCCGTCAGGTAGCCCGCACGCCGCAGGGTACAGGTCGAACGGGCAAGGAATTCATCGTCCGAAGTGGTCGTTGCCCGGGCCGCTCGACCCGACTACGCTCGACCCTCCGCACTCGCGGCTCCAGCAGGAGGTGAGCGATGGACGCACTATCCGATCGAGGCGGCCGGCGCACCGAGAACCGTGCATGGCTGGCGGGGCCAGCCGCCACCACGAGCGTTCCCGCGGCAGGCGTCCTGGGCTATGGCCGCATGCTGCTGGCGCTGGTGATGATCGCCCTCGGCCTGCGCGGACTGGCGTTCGGCGATTTCGCCGGCGTCTGGCAGCGCATCCCGATCGCACACCTGCCTGCACGCGGCTTCTTCGTCCATCTCGTGGCACTGGTCGAACTGGCAAGCGGCATCGGCATCCTGGTTCCGCGCCTCGCGAAGATCTCCGCAGGTGCGATGGCCGCGTTCGTGCTGGCGTGGATGGCGCTGCTGAAGTTCCCCGCCATCGTGTATGCGCCCGCGATGGAAGCGACGTGGCTGGGCGCCGGAGAGATCGCGGTGATCCTCGCCGGCGCATGGACCGTCTTCGCCTCCTTGTCCCGGCCTGACGGACAACTCCTCGCGGGTCGCCATGGCATACGCAATGCACGGTTGCTGCTCGTGCTGGCGCTGCCGACCATCGGCCTCTCGCATTTCGTCTACGCCGACATCACCGCCGAATTCGTGCCGGCCTGGCTGCCGTGGCGACACGGCTGGGCCTACCTGACCGGCGCAGGAAGCCTTGCCGCGGCCGTCGGCATCCTGTTCGCGGTGTGGCCACGCCTGGCCGCCACGCTGGAGGCGGCGATGCTCGGCATCATCACGCTGCTGGTCTGGTTGCCGCCGCTGCTCGTGCGTCCGTACGACAGCGATGCGTGGTCGGCCTTCCTGATGTCCAGCGCGATTGCGGCAGGTGCCGCGGCGGTGGCCGGGTCGTACCGTGGCGTGAGCTGGACGACCAGGGAACCGCGCGCTTGAGCGCAACATTCGCGACCGCCAGCCGACCGACGGCGGCGACACCTCCCGGCATCGCCGCACGCTTTCGACCAGCTCAGAACGACCAGCGGTAGTTCAACGTGGCCATCGACGCCTGCTGGCCCTGGCCGAAGTATCGGTCGTAGCCGAGCGACAGGTCGCTGCGTGGATTCATGCTCCAGTCCAGCGAGGTACCGGCCGCGCCGCCGTAGCGCGCGAGGCCGATGCCGCCCAGTGGTGCCCATTGGTTCACGCCGGTGAAGCTGGCGTCGAACGCCGCGCCGCGCAGGCCGAACGACTGTTGCCATGCCATGTGCCCGTGTAGCGCGAGGCTACCCGCGCGACCGAGCTGCCATTGCCGGCTCGCACGCAAGCCGAGGCCGGCCTGCCAGCGCGCCGTAGTGAGCGCGCTGGCCTTCAGCCCGAAACCGTCGCCTCCCAGTTCGTCGAAGCCATCGCGCCGGATCTGCGCGTACTCCAGGCTTGCGTACGGCGTGACGTGCGCGCCGCCGGGCGAGAACCGGTAGCCGCTCTCCCCATACGCCACGCCGTAGCGACCGCGGCTGTCGCTGCCCACGCCAGCGAACTGGCTGCCGAGCTGCAACTGGCGATGCATGGTTTCCTGGAAGCTACCGATGCCGAAGCGCCCCATCGCATACCAGTGGCCGCGCACGGCGCCGCCGTAGAGCATGCCTTCCACTGCATGGCTGAAACCCTGGTCCGCGCTTTCGGCAAGACGCCCCAGACCCTGGGTGCGGCTCAGGGCAAAGCCAGCCACGCCGCCATCGGCCAAACGGAAATCCTGCCCCACCAACCAACCGCTAAGGTCGTAGCCCACGTTGGAATAGCCGCTGCGCGTCATGCTGCCGTGGAAGCCCAGGCCCTGGCTCCACGCACCGACCTTCGGCGCGTCCAGCAACTGCTCGAAGCGACCCGACAAGGCGCGCGAACCGGCGTCGATCGCTTCGAAGGTCATTGCCGCACTGGCTGCATGCAACTGGCCGGAGAGGCTTTCGAGCGATTGCTGCAGGTTGGCCAGCGTGGCGGTCTGTTGCAGCGCGGCGGCCCCGGCGATGAAACTGCGGGCGGCTGGCGAACCGGATATGGCGGCGTTGGCCAGTTGCGCATTGATCTGCCCGAAGGCCGCGTCCACCCGCTGCGCCGCGCCGTAAGAGGCGACGCTGTAGCCGGTGCCCTGCACCGCGCTCGCCTGCACCTGCTGCACATTGAGCCACGCCGAGTTGGCGTCGTAACCGAGCGAGGCGTTGAGCAAGGTCACGTTCGAAGCCTGGGTTATCGCGGCGAAGGTACCGGTGAGGCCACCTTGGGCCACCAGCACATCGGTATGCGAGTTCGCGGTGTAGCCCGCGTTGGTGCCGGTGACCCGCAGGTTGCCGGCGATCGACGCGGTGCCGGCCACGTTGAGCGTGGAACCCAGCGACAGCGACAATTGCGCACCGGCCTGCTGGGTGTAGTTGCCGCCCACGCTGACGCTGCTGGTGCCGATGGCAAGCGTGCCCGCATTGGCGACATCGCCGCCGATGGCGGTCATGCCGCCGAGCGTGGCGCCGCTGCTGATGCTTGCCGCGCCAGCCAGGGATTTGGCGGTGAGCGTGCCAGCCTCTACCTGGGTCAGGCCGGTGTAGCTGGACGGCTGCGTGAGGTTGAGCGTGCCATCGCCCTGCTTGATCAGGCCGCCGGCGCCCGAAATCGGATTGTTCCAGTTCGAGCTGCCGCTGAAGCTGA
>JAJZGE010000208.1 GCA_021798675.1 Pseudomonadota bacterium
ACTAGCCTCGAACGATCCATCCGGCATCGGGCGGGGCATGCGACTGGCGTTCGACAAGCCGTTCACCGCGACGCTGGCGGCGCCCGCCCTGCTGCTTGGCGTGCTGCTCGTGCAATGGCTTCCCGCATTGCCGCCACGTGGTTTGTCGTTGCTGTTGCTGCTGCCCGTCGCCCTCGCATTCTGGCGCTGGCCGCGCTGGCGGTTGCCGTTGTGTGGTTGTACCGGCGTGTTGTGGGCGATGGCTTGCGGCGCCGCCGCGATGGATGCGCGGCTGCCGCGCGACCTGGAGGGGCGCGATGTGCTGGTGACCGGGCGCATCGCGCAGCTGCCGCTGCTGCGCGATGACGCCACGCGTTTCGCGCTGGATGTCGATGGAGCCTCGCTGGACGGCAAGCCCTTGCCGCTGCGCGGGCGCACGATGGTCTCGTGGTACGACGATGCGCCGCCGCTCGCGCCCTGCGAGCGCTGGCGCCTGCGGCTGCGCCTGAAGCGGCCGCGCGGCCTGCTGGACCCCGGCACGACGGATGGCGAGCGCATGGCCCTGCAGCGGCGCATCGTGGCCACCGGCTATGTGCGGGCCGATGCCGCCGATGCGCGGCTGGCGCGCGCGGTAGGGTGCGTGGATGGCCTGCGCGATGCGGTTTCGCGCGGCATCGCCGCGCGGGTAGGCGATCCGCACGATGCCGCACTGCTGCAGGCCTTCTCGGTGGGCGACACGCGCGGCCTGCGCCAGGACGACTGGGAGGTGGCGCGGGCCAACGGTATTCCGCACCTGATCGCGATTTCCGGCTTCCACGTAGGCGTGGTGGCGGTGATCGGCGCGTGGCTGGCCGGCGCCCTGTACCTGCTGTGGCCCGGTCTGGCCCTGCGGCTGCCGCGTGTGCAGGCACAGGCTGCCGGCGCGTTGCTGCTGGCGGGAATGTATGGCGCGCTGGCCGGCTTCGGCCTGCCCACGGTGCGTACGCTGCTGATGATCGCGGTGGTCGGGCTGGCGCGCTGCGCGCGACGCGGCGGCCATGGCGCGCATTCGTTGGCGTTGGCGATCCTCGCGATACTCGTGTTCGACCCACTGTCGGTACTGGCGGCCGGCTTCTGGCTGTCGTTCACCGGCGTGGCCTTGTTGATGCTGTGCCTGCAATCGCGCGAACGCGGCCTGCGTGCCTTCCTGCGCGAACTCACGGCGGGACAATTGCTGATGACGGTGTCGCTGCTGCCGTTGACGCTGTGGTTCTTCGGCGAAGCCTCGCTGGTGGGCGCGCTGTCCAATCTCGTCGCGGTACCGTTCGTGAGTTTCGTCATCGTGCCCTGCGCGCTGCTTGGCACCGTGCTGCTGGGCCTGTGCCCGCCGTGTGCCACGCCGGTGCTGTGGCTGGCGGCGAAGCTTGCGCATGCGCAATGGTGGTTGCTCGAGCGCATGGCGACATGGCCGGGTGCGCATTGGTACCTGCCCGAGGTGCAGCCGTGGGCGCTGCTGCTCTCCACGCTGGGGGCGTTGTGGCTGTTCATGCCGCGTGGCGTGCCGTTGCGCGCGCTTGGCTGCATCCTGTTCCTGCCCCTGCTGTGGCCGCCGCTGCCAAGGCCGGCCGATGGCGCGTTCCAGGCATGGGTGCTGGACGTGGGGCAGGGGTTGTCGGTGCTGCTGCGCACTCGCGGGCACGCGCTGCTTTACGACACCGGGGCGCGCTATCCATCGGGGTACGACCTGGGCGAGGCGGTGGTATTGCCGTCGATCCATGCCCTTGGCATCGCGCGGCTCGACGTGCTGATGGTGAGCCACGCGGACAACGACCATGCCGGCGGCGCCGCGGCGGTGGCCGCGGCGTTCCCGGCGGCGCGCCGTTATGCGGGCGAACCGCAGCGCATGCCGGTGCCAATGCAGCGTTGCCTGGCGGGACAGGCGTGGACATGGGACGGCGTGCGCTTCCGCGTGCTGAGCCCGAGCGCGGATCGAGGCGGCAAGCGCAACGACCGCTCCTGCGTGCTGCTGGTCGACGGCGTGCACGGTGCGTTCCTGCTGGCCGGCGACATCAGTTCGAGCGTCGAGCCGGCGGTGGCGGATGCGCTCGGCGATGGCCCGCCGCCGGTGTTGCTGGTGCCGCACCACGGCAGCAAGACCTCGTCCGGCGCGGATTTCATCGGCGCGGTGGCCCCGCCGTTCGCCATCGTCTCGGCCGGCTGGCGGAACCGCTTCGGCCACCCCGCGCCGGTGGTGCTGGCGCGCTATGCGTCGGCACACGTACCGGTGCTGAACACCGCGGACAACGGCGCGATCGCGCTGGATTTCCCCGTCGATGGCCCGGCGCGCGTCACGGCGCGCTGGCGCCTGCGCGATCCGCGCTACTGGCGCGAGCAGCCCTGACGGGCAATGGCCGTCCCCGGCCGTCGAGCTGCGGGCTGTTGCCGGGTCGCCAAAAGCCGCTCCCGGCGATTTTCCGGACTGCCACGCCCACCACGGAACCGCGCGAGCCGGCTGCTATGATGCGGCCTCTCGTTTTGAACGTCCGGTGGAACGAACGTGCTCGATATCCTGATGGCTGGCGGTTGGGCGATGCTGCCCATCCTGGTGTGCTCGCTGGTGGCGGTGGCGATCGTGCTCGAGCGTTGCTGGACGTTGCGGCGCAATGCCGTGCTGCCGCCGGGGCTGGGCGATGAGGTGCGCCAGTGGGCGCGCTCCGGTCAGCTCGATCCGCGCCACCTCGAGGCGCTGTCCAACGACTCCCCGCTCGGTGAATTGCTGGCCTCGGCGCTGGCCGTGCGCGGTCAGTCGCGCGACATCATCAAGGAGCGCATCGAGGACACCGGCCGCCACGTGGTGCACCGGATGGAGCGCTACCTCAACACGCTGGGCACCATCGCGCTGATCGGCCCGCTGCTGGGGCTTTTCGGCACGGTGATCGGCCTGATCCGCATGTTCATGCAGGTGATGGCTGGCGGCATCGGCGACCCGGCGAAGATGGCCGGCGGCATCGGCGAAGCGCTGATCTGCACGGCGTCCGGCCTCACCGTGGCGATCCCCGCCTACGTGTTGCACCGCTGGCTGCGTTCGCGCATCGCCGGCTACTGCGTGCAGATGGAGAAGCAGGCCACCGCATTGCTGGACGAGTTGACCCTGGCCACTCCTGCCGCGGCGGCGCGCGTGCGGCGCACTGCCACGGCTGCCACGACCGCTACGAACGGCCCGGGCTGACTGCATGCGTATCGGCAACGACCGCCGTGGGGACGACTTCGAGATCAACGTGGTGCCGCTGATCGACGTGCTGCTCACCCTGCTGATGTTCTTCGTGCTCACCAGCACCTTCGTGCAGCACTCGCGCATGCAGGTCACCCTGCCCAACGCCAGCGCGCAGGACCGCGACATGAATGCGCCGGCGCTCACCATCACGGTGGATCGCGAAGGCCGCTACTGGGTGGGCAGCGACGCGGTGCCGGGTGAGGGCGTAGCCGTGCTGAAGCAGGCGATCGAGCGCAACGCCAACGGCGACCACGACCGTCCGGTGACGATCCGCGCCGACGCGCTGTCCTCGCACCAGAGCGTGGTGACCGCGATGGACGCGCTGGGCCAGCTCGGCTACACGCGCCTGTCCATCGCCACCACGCCGACGCAGCCGGACGCCACGCGGTGAGTCGTACCAGGACCACGATCTGGGATGCGGAATCCTGGCGCATCTACAAGCGGCTGCTGGTGTACACCCGGCGTTACTGGGCAGTTGGCTTGATCGCGATGCTGGGCATGCTGGCGGATGGCGGCGGCCAGGCGGTATTCGCGAACCTGTTCAAGATCATCACCAATGAACTGTTCACGAAGAAGGATCCGTACCTGATTTTCTGGATGCCGATCTGGATCATTGCACTGTTCCTGGTGCGTTCGATCGGCACCTTTGTCAGCAGCTACGGCATTTCGTACATGGGGCGCCATGTAGTGCAGGAGATCCAGCAGGATGTCTTCGATGCCTACCTGCGGCTTCCGGTGGAGTTTTTCGGTGCCGAGCCGTCGGGGCAGCAGATTTCCCGCATCACCTACACCAGCGAACAGGTGGCCGCTGCGGCGACCGATGCGATAAGGACGGTGGTGACCGACGTGTTCACCGTCATTGCCATGCTTGTCGTGATGCTGCACAACAGCGTTTATCTCACGTCGGTGCTGTTGGTGATGGTGCCGATGATCGCGCTGATCGCGGCCGTGGTCAGTCGACGCTACCGGCAGATCAGCCGGCGGATCCAGGGATCCATGGGATCGGTCACCGGTACGGTCGAGGAATCGGTCGGCGCGCATCGCGAGGTGCGCGTCTACAACGGACAGACCCATGAGAGCAGCCATTTCGGTGACGTCTCCCGGCGCACCCGCCGCCTGAATCTGAAGATCGCGGCGACCAACGCGGCATCCAGCTCCACCATCCAGTTCGTGGCCGCCAGCGCGTTGGCCGCGCTGGTGTTCATGGGGACGCGGCCGCAGGTGCTGAACGAAATGTCGGCAGGCGTGTTCGTAGCCGTGCTCACCGCGATGGGCATGATGCTGCCGGCGCTGCGCCGGCTGGCCAACGTGCAGGCCAATATTCAACGCGGCTTGTCCGCAGCCGAGGATCTGTTCGAAATCATCGACCTCCCCCCCGAGCCGGATCGCGGAACGCTGGTGCTGGATCGCACCCGTGGCGATTTGTCGATACAGGGCGTCCGGCTGCTGTACCCACGCAGCGAGGCAGAGGCGCTGCGCGGCGTCGATCTGCATTGCGCGCCGGGTACGGTGACCGCGCTGGTCGGCCGCTCCGGCAGTGGCAAAAGCAGCCTGGTCAGCCTGTTACCGCGCTTTTACACGCCGAGCAGCGGCCGCATCGTGCTCGACGGCGAGGACTACCAGAACTACACCCTGGCCTCGCTCCGCCGGCAGATCGCCTGGGTGGGGCAGAGCGTGGTGCTGTTCGACGACACGGTCGCCAACAA
>JAJZGE010000209.1 GCA_021798675.1 Pseudomonadota bacterium
GGCAGTCCACGTGCGCGTAGTGGCGCGTCGGCGATTCGTATTCCACGTGCGCCGTCGAGATCGTGATACCGCGCGCCTTCTCTTCCGGCGCCGCGTCGATCGCGTCGTAGGCCTTGAATTCACCGCCAAACCGCTCCGCACCGACCTTCGTCAGCGCCGCCGTCAGCGTCGTCTTGCCGTGGTCCACGTGACCAATCGTGCCCACGTTCACGTGGGGCTTGGTGCGCTCGAACTTGCCCTTTGCCATGACCAGAATCCCGGTGGAGTCAGTGAGAGGAAAACCGCCCGGAACGGGCGAGCAACGATGATGGTGCTCATGACTGGAATCGAACCAGCGACCTCTTCCTTACCAAGGAAGTGCTCTACCGACTGAGCTACATGAGCGGAATTTCAAACGACGGGATCAATGGAGCGGGAGACGGGAATCGAACCCGCACCATCAGCTTGGAAGGCTGAGGTTCTACCATTGAACTACTCCCGCCCTGCGCGGAGCCCGTTGCCGCACCGGCTTGGCCGGCTTGGCGAACCAGCCCAAACGCAAACTGCGCGAATCGACTGGTGGAGGGAGGTGGATTCGAACCACCGAAGGCGTAAGCCAGCAGATTTACAGTCTGCCCCCGTTGGCCGCTTGGGTATCCCTCCAACAAAGAACGCGTATTGTGTGGATCACCCCGCCGGCTGTCAACACCTGCGATGTCACTCGCGCGCGTCCACACGCGAATTTCAGCCGGAATTCTGCGAGCCTTCGCCATCCTGCGCGCCGACCAGGCGCTCCATCTCGCGCGACAGCTCCTGCAAGCGCCGCGCGTGCGCCTGCAACCGGCGTTCCGCATCGTCGCGCGGCTCCCAGTGCGGCACCGGCGTTGGCTTGCCGTCGGGGGCATCCAGCGCCACGAACACCATCACGCAACTGGTCGCCAGGCGTTGTTCGTTCTTGCGCAGGTCGCTGGCCAGCACGTCCACCGCCAGGTGCATGCTGGAGGTGCCGGTGTGGATCAACTTCGCGTGCACCGTGACCAGGTCGCCGATGAGGATCGGCGCAACGAACTGGATGCCGCTGACCGAGACCGTGACGCAATAAGCCCCGCTCCACGCCACGGCGCAGGCGTAGCCTGCCTGGTCGATCCACTTCATCGCCATGCCGCCGTGCACCTTGCCGCCGAAGTTCACGTCGGTGGGTTGGGCAAGGAAACGGAACGTGACTTCGTGCTGCTGGCCTGACATGCCCTTCTCCCTGATTGCCGCGGCAACAAACGCTGCATTATGCCTTCTGGCTGCGCGCCCGGGCGCGCTTCAGCTCCATCGGGGTGGTGAGCACACCACTCGGCGACAGGCGCTCCGGCCCGGTGGCCACGAATCCCAGCCGCCGGTACGCCTGCAGTGCACAGCGCGAGGCATTGAGGGTAAAGCGGCGCGTACCGGCGCGACGCACCGCATCGGCCATCGCTCGTCGCCACAGGCGTCGCGCAATGCCGCGCCCCTGGTAGCGGGTGCCGACGAAAAGCTGGGTGAGATGACCGTCGTCGCGCATCGTCGCCACGCCTACCAGGACGTCGCCGAGCCAGGCCAGGTGGAAACGGTGGCCCTCGGCCATGCGCATGCGCTGGGCCGCTGCGCCCTGCCGTGACAACAGCGCCACCCCGGCCTCGTGCGTCTGCTCGGGAAGGATCCAGCGTCGAGTGAGACGGCGCACCAGCACGCTGACGGCGCGCGCGTCGGCGGGACGACCCAGTCGGATACGCAACGCGCTGTTCGCCATGCACTGCCCCATACCCTGTCCGACGGCGGGCATGCTTGCACGGAATGGCGGCCGCCCGCACGACGCGGGCGACCCGTCTCAGACGTTGAACAGGAAATGCAGCACATCGCCATCCTTGACGATGTAGTCCTTGCCTTCCTTGCGCAGGCGCCCCGCATCGGCGGCGCCCTTCTCACCCTTGTACTGGATGAAGTCGTCGTAGCTGACTGTTTCGGCACGGATGAAGCCGCGCTCGAAATCGGTGTGGATCACGCCGGCCGCCTGCGGCGCGGTGTAGCCGCGCTTGATCGTCCAGGCGCGCACTTCCTTCACGCCGGCGGTGAAGTAGGTCTGCAGGTCGAGCAACTTGTAGCCGGCGCGGATCACGCGGTTAAGGCCCGGCTCGTCCAGGCCCAGGTCCTTGAGGAACTCGTCGCGGTCGGCGTCGTCGAGCTGGGCCAGCTCCTCCTCGATGGCGGCGCACACCGGCACCACCTCGGCGCCTTCCTCGGCGGCACGGGTGCGCACGGCGTCGAGGTGGGAATTGTTCTCGAAGCCGTCCTCCAGCACATTGGCGATATACATCAGCGGCTTGAGGGTGAGCAGGAACAGGTCGCGCACCAGCGCCTTTTCCTCGTCGTCCAGCTTCACGCTGCGCGCCGACTTGCCTTCGTTGAGCGCGGCAGCGAGCTTCTGCAGCACCGGCTTCTTGGCCAGCGCCTCCTTGTCATTGGCCTTTGCCGCACGCTCGGCGCGGTTCAGCGCCTTCTCCACCGATTCCAGGTCGGCCAGCGCCAGCTCGGTATCGATGGTCTCGATATCGGCGATCGGATCGACCTTGCCGGCGACGTGGATCACGTCACCCTCGAAGCAGCGCACCACGTGGGCGATCGCGTCGACCTCGCGGATGTGCGCGAGGAACTTGTTGCCCAGCCCCTCGCCCTTGGAGGCGCCGGCCACCAGGCCCGCGATGTCGACGAATTCTACGGCCGTCGGGATCACCTTCTGCGGGTTGACGATGGCCGACAGCGCATTGAGCCGCGGATCGGGCACCGGCACCACGCCCACGTTGGGCTCGATGGTGCAGAACGGGAAGTTCGCAGCGGCAATGCCGGCCTTGGTCAGCGCGTTGAACAGGGTGGACTTGCCGACGTTGGGCAGGCCGACGATGCCGCATTTGATGCCCATGGAAAACTCCGAAAGCGTTTATGCCGTTGCAGGCGTCGTTGCCGCGCGAGCGGCGGCGACACCCGGAAAACTATGCACCAGCGACGGTATGCAACCGTTGCATGGCCTTCTCGAACTGTCCGCCGACCGCCAGCGGCAACACGTCCAGCGCGCGCGCGATACCGTCCGTGATGGCGTCCTCGTCCTGCGCCGACGGGCGACCGAGCACCCAAGGCGTGACCTTGTCCCTGTGCCCCGGATGGCCGATACCGATGCGCAGGCGATGAAACCTGCCGTGGCCTAGATGGGCAACGATGTCGCGTAGGCCGTTCTGACCGCCATGGCCACCGTCGAACTTCATCCGCACGGTGCCCGCGTCGAGATCCAGCTCGTCGTGCGCCACCAGGCACTCGTCCGGCTCGATCTTGTAATAGCGCAGCGCGGAAGCCACCGCGATGCCGCTCTTGTTCATGAAGGTGGCCGGCTTGAGCAGCCATACCGACTGGCCGTCAATGCGCACCTTGCAGGTCTCGCCATGCAGCTTGCCGTCGAAGCCCCAGCGCTCGCCCTGCCCTGCCGCGAGGGCGTCCACAAACCAGAACCCGGCATTGTGCCGGGTTCGGAGGTATTCGGCACCGGGATTGCCCAGTCCGACAATGAGTCGCAGACCCGCCATGGAGGCTAGCAAGCGCACGCGGACCGCGCCCGGCCGGGCGCGGCCCGCAGCGGCTTACTTCTTGTCCTTGGCCGGAGCAGCGGCAGGAGCGGCCTCGGCAGCGTCGGCAGCCGGCGCTTCCTCGGCCTCTTCCTTCACCGCGTTCGCGGTCACCACCGTGGTGTCGTGGTCGGCGCCCAGGTGCAGTGCCACGATCTCCACGCCCTTCGGCAGCTTCAGCTGCGACAGGTGGATGATGTCGCCCGGCTTCAGGTCGGCCAGGTCGAGTTCGATGAACTCCGGCAGGTCCTTCGGCAGGCAGGAGATTTCCACTTCCGTCAGGTTGTGCGAGATCACCACGCCGGAGGTCTTGCCAGCGGCGGACTTCTCCTGGTTGAGGAAGTGCAGCGGCACGTTCACGCGGATGGCGTGGTTCTCGTCGATGCGCAGGAAATCCATGTGCATCATCTGCTGCTTGAACGGGTGCTTCTGCCAGTCGCGCACCAGCACCTTCTGCACCTTGCCGTCGACGTTCAGGTCGAGCACGGAGGAGAAGAACCACTCGTGCTTGGCGGCGAGCAACACGGTGTTGTGCTCGATCTGGATGCTCTGCGGGGGCTGGCCCGCGCCGTAGACGACGGCCGGCACGTAGGCCGCACGACGCAGGCGGCGGCTCGCACCTTTCCCCTCGTCCTTGCGGCTCTCGGCCTTGATTTCATGAGTCTGTGCCATTTCAGTACTACCTTGGGTTGATGAACCGCCTCGCGGCGGCCGTTCGACTTTTCCGCGACCAGAAAAGCCGGCTCTTTCCAAAAGTGCAGCCATGGATGGCTGCCCGTTTGATTTTCGCGACCATGGACGATCGCAAAAATGAAGAATCAGTCGATGTACAGGGAGCTCACCGACTCGCCGAACGCGATGCGGCGGATCGTTTCGGCCAGCAGCTCGGCCACCGAGAGCACGCGGATCTTGGCGTTGGCTTTGGCCTCGTCGCTCAGCGGCAGCGTGTTGGTGACCACCAGCTGGTCGAGCTGGGAGTGCTCCAGGTTGCTCATCGCCGCGCCGGACAGCACCGGATGCACGCAGTAGGCCACCACCTTCTTCGCACCACGCTCCTTCAGCGCGGCAGCGGCGGCGCACAGCGTGCCGGCGGTATCGACGATGTCGTCCACCATCACGCAGGTCTTGCCCGCCACGTCGCCGATGATGTTCATCACCGTGGCCACGTTCGCCTTGGGACGGCGCTTGTCGATGATCGCCAGGTCGGCGTCGTCCAGGCGCTTGGCCAGCGCGCGGGCACGCACCACGCCACCCACGTCCGGGCTCACCACGATCAGGTCGTCCATGCTGTGGTTGCGC
>JAJZGE010000210.1 GCA_021798675.1 Pseudomonadota bacterium
CACGCTGATGCGCATCGACGATCCGGCGCGGCTGTGGCTGGACGCGGCGATTCCGCAGGCCGAGGTGACCGGCATCGGTGCCGGCACGCCGGTGCAGATCGAGATCAGCGCGCAGCCGGGTCGCATCTTCCCCGGCCGCGTCGAGGCGCTGCTGCCCGAAGTGGATGCGCGCACGCGCACGCAGACGGCGCGCATCGCGGTCGACAATCCGGACGGCACGCTGGCACCGGGCATGTTTGCCACGGTGCAGCTGACAGTCGCCGGCGGTCAGCCGCATCCGCTGGTACCGGATGAGGCACTGATCAGCACCGGCCTGCAGAACCGCGTGATCGTCGATCTGGGCGATGGCCGCATGGCGCCGCGCGCGGTGCGCACCGGCCGTTCCGCCGGCGGCTACACCGAAGTGCTGGCAGGGCTTGCCGGTGGCGAGCGCGTGGTCACCTCCGGACAATTCCTGCTCGATTCGGAGGCGAACCTCGACGGTGCGCTGCAGCGCCTGACCACGCCGCCGGCGCCAGCGAAGCAGGCTGCGCCACACCAGGCGAAGCCGGCCGCCCCCGCATCGGCGGCGCCGCCTCCGCAGGACGACGGCAGCAAGGCGAAGTCGTCCGCGCATGACGCCATGCCGGGTATGGCGATGCCCGCCGCCGCGGGAGGCAAGTCGCCATGATCGCCACCATCATCCGCGCCGCCATCCGCAACCGCCTGCTGGTGCTGATCGGCGCGCTGCTGCTGGCCGGCTGGGGCGCATGGGCCGGGTTGCACATGCCGCTGGATGCGCTGCCCGACCTTTCCGATACCCAGGTGGTGGTGCAGACCAGCTGGCCCGGCCAGGCGCCGCAGGTGATCGAGGACCAGGTCACCTATCCGGTGAGCACCACCATGCTGTCGGTGCCCGGGGTCAAGGCGGTGCGCGCCTATTCGGCCTTCGGCGTCTCGTTCGTGTACGTGATCTTCCACGACGGCACCGACCTGTACTGGGCGCGTTCGCGCGTGCTGGAGTACCTCAGCCAGGTGCGTGACCGCCTGCCGCGCGGCGTCAATCCGGCCATGGGGCCGGATGCGACCGGGCTCGGCTGGGTCTACGAATATGCGCTGGTCGACCGCAGCGGCACGCTCGATCTCGGCCAGTTGCGCGCGCTGCAGGACTGGTATCTGCGCTACCGCCTGAAGACCGTGCCGGATATCGCCGAGATCGCCAGCATCGGTGGCCAGGTGCGCGGCTGGCAGATCGTGGTCGACCCGCTGAAGCTCGCCGGCTACGGGCTCACCGTGCCGCAGGTGGTGGCTGCGGTGCGTGCCGCCAACGGCGCCACCGGCGGCTCGGTGATCGAGCAGGGCGAGGCCGACCTGATGGTCAAGAGCATCGGCTACCTGCGCACGCAGGCCGATTTCGAACGCATCCCGATCCGCACCGGCAGCAACGGCGTGCCGGTGCAGCTGGGCGCGGTGGCCACTGTGCGGCGCGGGCCGACCGTGCGCCAGGGCATCGCCGAGCTGGACGGGCAGGGCGAAGTGGTCGGTGGCGTGGTGCTGCTGCGCTCAGGCAAGAACGCGCTGAAGGCGATCGACGCCGTCAAGGCACGCCTCGTCGAACTGCAGCGCACGCTGCCCAAGGGGGTCGAGATCGTGCCCACCTACGATCGCTCCGCGCTGATCCGGGAAGCCGTGAGCAACCTGCGCGAGAAGCTGCTGGAGGAATTCCTGGTGGTGGCCGCGGTGTGCGCGCTGTTCCTGTGGCATCTGCGCTCCTCGCTGGTGGCGGTGATCACGCTGCCGGTGGCGGTGCTGACGGCGTTCATCGTGATGTACTACCAGGGCGTCAGCGCCAACATCATGTCGCTGGGTGGCATCGCGATCGCGATCGGCGCGATGGTCGACGCCGCGGTGGTGATGATCGAGAACGCGCACAAGCATCTCGAACACTGGAACGCCGAACACGGCCATGACCCGCAGGGCGCCGAACGCTGGGAGGTGATCGCCGCCTCGGCCGCCGAAGTCGGGCCGGCGCTGTTCGTCAGCCTGCTGGTGATCGCACTGTCGTTCGTGCCGGTGTTCGCGCTGCAGGGGCAGGAAGGCAAGCTGTTCTCGCCGCTGGCTTTCACCAAGACCTACGCGATGGCCGCGGCCGCGGCGCTGGCGGTGACCCTGATTCCGGTGCTGATGGGCTTTCTGGTGCGCGGACGGATCCGCCCCGAGCACGCCAATCCGGTCAATCGCGGGCTGATCGCCGGCTACCGGCCAGTACTCGATGGTGTACTCGAGCGCCCGCTGCCGGTGCTGCTGGTGGCGGCGCTGGCGCTGGCCGTGACGGCGATTCCGCTGTCGCGTCTGGGCAGCGAGTTCATGCCGTCGCTGGGCGAGGGTACGCTGCTGTACATGCCGACCTCGCTGACCGCGCTGTCGGCCGGCAAGGCGGCGCAGCTGCTGCAGCAGACCGACCGCATGCTGAAAACCGTGCCCGAGGTGGCGCACGTGTTCGGCAAGGCCGGTCGCGCCGAAACCGCCACCGATACGGCGCCGCTGAACATGTTCGAGACCACCATCACCTTCAAGCCGCGCAGTGAATGGCGGCCAGGCATGACGATGGCGAAGGTCGAGGCGGAACTCGACCGTGCCGTGCAGGTGCCGGGCCTGTCCAACCTGTTCGTGCCGCCGATCGCCAATCGCGTCGAGATGCAGTCGACCGGCATCAAGAGCCCGATCGGCATCAAGGTGTCCGGGCCCGATCCGGTGGAGCTGCAACGGCTGTCCGCGACGATCGCGCGGGTCGCCGGGGCGGTGCCCGGGGTCAGCTCGGCGGCCACCGACAACAGCGCCGGCGGTGGCCGCTACGTCGACGTGCACATCCGTCCCGACGCGGCGGCACGCTACGGCCTGACCCAGGCCGATCTGCAGGAGGTGGTCGCCACCGCGGTCGGCGGCGATGCCATCGGCGAGACCGTGCAGGGGCGCGAGCGCTTTCCGATCGTGCTGCGCTATCCGCGGATCGACCGCCAGACGCTGGGCGCGCTGCGCCGGCTGCCGCTACTGGCGCCGGACGGCGCGCAGCTGCCGCTGGATGCGGTGGCCGATATCAGCGTGCAGGCGGGGCCGTCGATGCTGACCAGCGAGGGCGGCGAGCTGGTCAGCTATGTCTACGTCAACAGCGCCAGCGGCAATCTGGGCGGCACGGTGGCTGCACTGCAGCGCGCGGTGGCGCGCGAGGTGACGCTGCCGCTCGGCTACACGGTTGGCTGGTCCGGCCAGTACGAGTCGCTGCAGCGCGCCGAGCGGCGCCTGCGCACGGTGGTGCCGGCCGCCCTGGTGATCATCTTCCTGCTGATCTGGAGCGTGTTCCGGCGCGCGGCGGAGGCGGCACTGGTGATGCTGGCGCTGCCGTTCGCGCTGATCGGCGGCGTCTGGATGGTGTGGCTGCTGGGCCAGCCGGTGTCGGTGGCGACCATGATCGGCTTCATCGCGCTGGCCGGGCTGTCGGCCGAGTTCGGCGTGATCATGCTGCTGTACCTGCGGCATGCGTGGGAGCGCCGTGTCGCCGCTGGCGAGATCAGCGAGGAATCGCTGAACGAGGCCATCCGCGAGGGCGCGGTGCAGCGCGTGCGACCGAAGGCGATGACCGTGGCGGTGATCCTGGCCGGCCTGCTGCCGATCATGTTCGGCCACGGCGCCGGCTCCGAGGTGATGCGCAGCATCGCCGCGCCGATGGTCGGCGGCATGATCACCGCGCCGCTGCTGTCGATGCTGGTGATCCCGGTGGTGTTCCGGCTGCTGGAGCGGCGGCGCCTGCGCGCCCGGAGTCGATCCGTGCCCGGTGGCACGGCGGCTATGGACACCGGGCATTGAACAAGCTGTCTCGCATCAGCGGCGGCCTCTTGCTGCCGTCGGCCCGTCGCCGGTGGCGGCGAGTACGATGGTGCGACGAGTATCCTCCCATTGCACGCTTGCCCGCCGGCCCAACGCATGACCACC
Source organism: Pseudomonadota bacterium (assembly GCA_021798675.1). The sequence goes on from JAJZGE010000210.1 coordinate 3,970, forward strand.
GAACTCATCCTGCACAGCACGTTGACCTGTCCGCACTGCGGTCACCAGTCCAGCGAAAGCATGCCGACCAACGCCTGCCTGTTCTTCCACGAATGCGCCGGCTGCGGCGAACTGCTGCGGCCGAAGGCCGGCGACTGCTGCGTGTTCTGCTCTTACGGCAGCGTGCCGTGCCCGCCGATCCAGCAGCAGCAATCCTGCTGCTGCTTAAGTTCTTCAGCTCAGCCTGAAGAGGCCGTAGACGAACTGCTGGGTGGTGTCGAAGGGAGTGTGGTGCAGCTCGGTGCGGTGTTCGATCAGCGCGAAGCGCGGCCCCAGTTCGCGCTGCAGCGCGGCGGCGTCGTAGCGCACCGTGTCGAGGCCGCTGCACTTGGCCGGCCCCTGCGGCCCGAACGTGGCGATGATGGCGTGGCCGCCCGGCTTCAGCGCGTGCAGCAGCCGCCCGACGTAGGCGGCGCGCTGTTCGGCAGCGGTCAGGAAATGGAACAGCGCGCGGTCGTGCCACAGCCCGAAGTGCTGCGCCGGCAGGTCCGCCTGCATGATGTCGCTGGCCAGCCACGTCACATGGGCAGCGGCATCGCCCAGACGCTGGCGCGCGACCGCGATCGCGGCGGCCGAGATGTCGAGCACCGTCAGCTCGCGGTAGCCGCGCGCCAGCAGGTCATCCACCAGCGTGGATTCGCCGCCGCCGATGTCGATCAGCGCCCCGCCGCGATCGGGCATGGCGCGCTCGATCAGCGCCAGCGAGGTATCCAGATGCGGGCGGTACCAGCTCACCGCATCCGCGGCCCTGGTCCGGTAGACGGTTTCCCAGTGCTGTTTGTCGACCATGCTGCGATGTCCTCATTTCATTTCTACATCAATGGATGCATACGGCACCGAAACTCGCTCTATCTCCGTTCGTGCTGAGCGTAGCTTGCGCCAGCAAGCGAAGTCGAAGCGCCCGCT
>JAJZGE010000211.1 GCA_021798675.1 Pseudomonadota bacterium
CGTCGATGTCGCGTATGACGCCGTCGATGCCGGTGCGCTGGCCGCGAAGTTCGGCGTGGATGCGGATGACGCGATCGTCGCGATCCCGATCTGGACCACCACGCCGTGGACGCTGCCCGAAAGTCAGGCGGTCGCGCTCGGCGCTGGACTGGACTACGCGTTGATCGAAGGTCCGCAGCGCGGCGGGCGTCGCGTGTTGCTGGTGGTGGCCAGTGCGCTGATTGAGAGCGTGACGCAGCGGTACGGTCTTGCGCAGGTGAGCGCGCTCGGCCACGCAACGGGTCAGGCCCTGGCAGGCTCGAAGCTGCACCATCCGTTCTATCCGCGCGCGGTGCCGGTGATTCTCGGTGAGCACGTCTCGGCCGAGGACGGCACCGGTGCCGTGCATACCTCGCCCGATCATGGCGTGGAGGACTTCGCGGTATCGCGCGAGTACGGCATCGAAACCCTGAATCTGGTCGAAAGCCGCGGCACGTTCCGTGCCGATACGCCGGCTGTCGGCGATGTAGACCTGGCCGGCCAGCACATCTGGAAGGCCAACGACACGCTGGTCGAGTTGCTGCGCGCACGCGGTGTGCTGCTCGCGTTCGCGAAGATCGAGCACAGCTATCCGCACTGCTGGCGCCACAAGACGCCGGTGATCTACCGCACCACGCCGCAGTGGTTCGTCAGCATGGAACAGGCACAGCTGCGCGCCACCGCGCTGACCTCGATCAAGAGCGTGCGCTGGGTGCCGGGCTGGGGCGAGGAGCGCATCGCCGGCATGGTCGCCGGGCGGCCGGACTGGTGCATTTCGCGCCAGCGGACCTGGGGCGTGCCGATCGCGCTGTTCGTGCACAAGGCCACGCAGGAGCCGCACCCGCATTCGGTCGAACTGCTGGAGCAGGTGGCGCAGCGGGTGGAGCAGGGCGGCGTCGATGCGTGGTTTGCGCTGGATCCGGCCGAGCTGCTCGGTGCGCAGGCGCAGGATTACGAAAAGGTCACCGACGTGCTGGACGTCTGGTTCGATTCGGGCGTGACGCATTACGCCGTGATCGCCCAGCGCCACGAGCTGCAGCAAGGCGCAGCGGCGCACTACAAGGTGATGTATCTGGAAGGCTCCGATCAGCACCGCGGCTGGTTCCAGTCCTCGCTGCTGACCTCGGCGGCGATCCACGGCCGCGCGCCGTATCAGGACGTGCTCACCCACGGTTTCGCGGTCGATGCCAATGGCCGCAAGATGTCCAAGTCGCTGGGCAACGTGGTGGCGCCGCAGAAGGTGATGGATACGCTCGGTGCCGATGTACTGCGCCTTTGGGTGGCCGCGGCTGATTACCGCAACGAGATGACCGTCTCCGACGAGATCCTCAAGCGCGTTTCCGACAGTTATCGGCGCATCCGCAATACCGCGCGCTTCCTGCTCGGCAATCTGGATGGCTTCGACCCGGCGCAGCATTTGCTGCCGGTGCAGGACAGCCTGCTGCTCGACCAGTGGGCAGTGCAGCAGGCGTACGACGTGCAGCAGGGCGTGATCGCCGCCTACGAGCGCTACGACTTTCCCGAGATCGTGCAGCGCGTGCAGAATTTCTGCACCAACGAGCTGGGCGCGCTGTACCTGGACATCACCAAGGACCGGCTGTACACCATGCCGGCCGACAGCCGCGGCCGGCGCAGCGCGCAGAGCGCGATGTACCGCATCGCCGAAGCGCTGGTGCGCTGGCTGGCACCGATCCTCAGCTTCACCGCCGAGGAGATCTGGCGCGCCATGCCCGATACGAGCGGGCCCGGCAAGCGCGGCGACAGCGTGCTGTTCGAGACGTGGTACGACGGGCTCGCCGCGACGCAGAACGCTCCCGAACAACGGCGCTATTGGGCGGATTTGCTGGCGATGCGTGCCGAGCTGGGAAAGTGGCTTGAACAGCTGCGCAAGGATGGGGAAATTGGCGCCTCGCTTGAAGCCGTCATCGACCTGTATGTGCCTGATGCCTGGTATGAACGGTATCAGCCAGCCAAGGATGAATTGCGTTTCTTCTTTATTACTTCTGAGTTGAATCTTGTCACATATGCAGATGCACCAGCCGATGCGACGTTGGTTGCAGTGGATGGATTACAAGGGCGTGAGCAGATCAAGTTCCGCTTACGACCGAGTGCGCTGAACAAATGCGTGCGCTGCTGGCATCGCCGCCACGACGTGGGCAGCCATGCGGAGCATCCCGAACTGTGCGGTCGTTGCGTCAGCAATGTCGAAGGCCCGGGCGAGGACCGCCGCTGGTTCTGAGTTTCAAGCTGCCGGCAACGCCGGCACGCATGACGGTGGGAGCGACTTCAGTCGCGATGCTGTTGCTTTGATGTGCGCCGAGGCCAACAGCATCGCGACTGAAGTCGCTCCCACCAGGATCTGTTCCATCGTGGCTACCCGAATCGCAGGAAATCATGACCATCAAACCCAACGCGCTCGTCTGGTTGTGGCTGTCCGCTCTGGTCATCGCGCTCGACCAGCTCAGCAAATGGTGGGCGGAGCAGGCGCTGCAGCCGATCGGCGTGCCGCATCCGGTCATCCCTGGCCTGCTCAACTGGACACTGGCCTTCAACAGCGGGGCTGCCTTCAGTTTTCTGGCCGGTGGCAGCGGCTGGCAGCGCTGGTTTTTCGTGCTGCTGGCGCTGGTCATCAGCGCCGTGCTGATGGCGTGGCTGGCGCGCACGCCGCGGCGCGACTGGCGCACCGGCATGCCGCTGGCGCTGATCGTGGGAGGCGCGATGGGCAATCTGATCGATCGTCTGCACGCGGCGCAGGTCACCGATTTCATCCAGGTGTATTTCCGCCAGTGGAGTTATCCGGTGTTCAATCTGGCCGATTGCGGCATCACCGTGGGCGCGGTGCTGCTGATCGCGTTCGGCATGTTCAACGGCAAGCCCTCGGGCGGCGTGCGATAATTCTCGGGTTTCCCGGGTTCAACGCAGCCGAGGCATCATGGATATCCTGCTCGCCAACCCACGCGGTTTCTGCGCCGGCGTCGATCGCGCCATCGCCATCGTCGAGCGCGCGCTGGAATCCTGGGGCGCGCCGATCTACGTGCGGCACGAGGTGGTGCACAACCGCTACGTGGTCGACAAGCTGCGCCGCGATGGCGCGGTGTTCGTCGAGGAGTTGCACGAAGTGCCCGATGGCGCCACGGTGATCTTCAGCGCCCACGGCGTGTCGCAGGCGGTCCGCGAAGAGGCTGATCGGCGCGGGCTCAAGGTGTTCGACGCCACCTGTCCGCTGGTCACCAAGGTGCACATGGAAGTGGCCCGGCTTGGCCGCATCGGTCGCAGCGTGGTGCTGATCGGCCACGCCGGCCATCCGGAAGTCGAGGGCACCATGGGCCAGTGGAACCCGGCCAACGTCGGCGAGATCCTGCTGGTCGAATCGCTGGACTGCGTGTCGCGGCTGGCGCCGAAGTTTCCGCATCTGCTGTCCTACGTCACCCAGACCACCCTGTCGGTGGACGACACCAAGGCGATCATCGAGGCCTTGCGGGCGAAGTTTGCCGACGTCGAGGGGCCGCGCAAGGACGACATCTGCTACGCCACGCAGAATCGCCAGGACGCCGTGCGCCGCCTCGCGGAGGCGGTCGACCTGATGCTGGTGGTCGGCTCGGTCAACAGCTCCAACTCCAACCGTCTGCGCGAACTGGCCGAGAAGCAGGGTGTGCGCTCGTTCCTGATCGATGGCGCCGAACACATCCGGCGCGACTGGCTCGACGGCGTCGAGCACATCGGCCTCACCGCCGGCGCCTCGGCACCGGACAAGCTGGTGCGCGATGTCATCGCCCGCCTGCAGTCGTGGGGCGCCGGCGAGGTGCGCGAGCTGGATGGCGAACCGGAGAACATCACCTTCGCCCTGCCGAGGGAGCTGCGCGTTGCGGGTTCCAACGCTTCGGCCGGAATCTGAACCAGACACGCAAACCCGATCAGGCGCAGCGGATGGCAACGGCCGCCGCCCGCCCGGGCATGACCACCGGCCGGCCAGTCGCTTGCTTGCACAGCTTGCCTGCACTGGCCCCTGTCGCTATGATTCCGCTTCTTTGCCGGGTCGGATGTCTCGGCGGGAATGATTGATCCGCAAAACCGTCCGAGTGGTTGTGAAAGCCCGCGCGAAGCGGGGCATACGGTCAAACGTATCGCGTCTTCGGCTGATGGGTCGGGCGCCGATCTGGACAGTTGCAGGTTGCCCCACGTCGGCGAGGAGGCTCAGGATGAGCCGCGCCATCCCGCTCGTGCTGGTCGCTCGTGTTGTTGATGCGGTGCTGTTGCAAACGGAGAGGTGTCCGAGTGGTTGAAGGAGCACGCCTGGAAAGTGTGTATACGGTCAAACGTATCGCGGGTTCGAATCCCGCTCTCTCCGCCAACTGTTGAAACGGGCCTGGCCCGTCAGTTCCCGGGCTCAGAAGCCCACGTCTATGGTGGCCCCGTCGGTCCCTCCGCGACGATAGTTCGCAAACTCCGCCAGGTCCGGAAGGAAGCAACGGTAGCGAATGATTCGGGTGCCGGAGTGTGGCTGGCGGGGCCGCCGCCTTTTCGGTTGAACGGCTGCGGGACCGATTGCCGGCCGGCCGCTGGCGGCTGACACCGCGCCTACCGAAACCCGCCTCGACTTGGCACAATCGACATTCGCCCCAAGGTGGTACGGAATGTCTTATCAGGTACTCGCACGCAAGTGGCGACCGCGCAAGTTCGCCGAACTGGTCGGGCAGGAGCACGTGGTGCGCGCGCTCACCAACGCGCTCGACAGTGGGCGCATGCATCACGCCTACCTGTTTACCGGCACCCGTGGCGTCGGCAAGACCACCATCGCACGCATCTTCGCCAAGTCGCTGAATTGCGAGCGCGGGCAGTCGGCCGACCCGTGCGGCGCGTGCTCGGTGTGCACGGCG